>CALXIA010000027.1 GCA_944388245.1 uncultured Gemmiger sp.
GGGTTGGGCGCCGGCGAGAGCCGGCCGGTTTTGCCTCGCTTTTTCAATTTTGGGAAAAGGATGGGAACGAATATGGAGTTGTTTGAAGGGCGGCCGGCGGACTGTGCCGGCCGGCAGGATCGGGAGGTGCGGGTCTACGACCTGCTGGACCGGCTGGGGGTGGCGTACCAGCGCACCGACCACGAGGCCGCCGGCACCATGGAGGACTGCGACCGGATCGACGCGATTTTGGAGGTGACCATCTGCAAGAACCTGTTCCTCTGCAACCGGCAGAAAACCGCCTTCTATCTGCTGATGATGCCGGGGCGCAAGCCCTTTCGTACCAAGGACCTGTCGGCCCAGCTGGGGGTGGCCCGGCTGAGTTTCGGCACCCCGGAGGACATGCTGCGGCTGCTGGACCTGACCCCCGGCAGCGTGAGCGTGATGGGGCTGATGAACGACACTGAACACCAGGTGCAGCTGGTCATCGACCGGGAGGTGCTGGCCGGGGAGCGGATCGGCTGCCATCCCTGCCTGAACACCAGCAGCCTGCGGTTCTCCACCGCCGACCTGCTCACAAAGGTGCTGCCCGCTGTGGGACACACCCCCATTCTTGTGGATCTGTAAGCCAAGTTTGCCCCTTTCTCCGCCTGTTTCGTGCCAATTATTACAAGATCTGGTCCGGTTCTGACAATCCATCTTGTACGGTTGCCGCTTTTTATGGGAATATTATTGCATACTTGCACAATTTGTCCGGCAGGGGAGGACACCGCCGGGATCGTTGTGCCGGGGAAAGAAACGCGGCTTTCCCCGTTTTCTTGCAAGGGGGATAGCGCTTATGTATCAGATCGCTGTGGTCGAGGACGACGCGGCCGATCGGGAACGACTTGTCACACTTTTGCGGCAGCAATGCGGTGCCGCCGCCCATATCACGGTGCTGGATCCCGGCTTTGAGCCGGAGACCTGCGCCCTTACGCCGGACATCCTGTTTCTGGACGTGTTGCTTGGCACCCAGAGCGGGATCCTGATCGCGGAGACCGCCAACAAACTGTGGCCCCGCTGCCAGGTGATTTTTGTGACCGGACGGCTGGAATACGCGCCCGATCTATACCAGGCGCGGCATCTCTGCCTGTTGAGCAAGGCCCGGCTGGAAGAGCTGCTGCCGGGCGCGCTGCAGCGCGCTTTTACCGCCCTGGACGCGGACGACGCGCCGCTGCTGGCCGTGTCCCAGAAAAACGGCGAGGTGATCATTCCGCAGAAGGACATTCTGTATGTGGAACGGCGGCTGCGCATCTCCTACATTCACTCGGTCCTGCGCACGGTGACCACCGGCCGCCGGCTGGATGAACTGGCCGCCGAACTGCAGCCGGGCCGGTTCGCGCTGTGCCACAACAGCTTTCTGGTCAATCTGGCCCAGGTGCGCCGGCTGCAGCGCAGCCAGGTACAGCTGACCGGCGGGGTGGTCCTTCCGGTGTCCCGGTCCCAGTTCGGGCCGTTCCGGGAGGCGTTGGGCCGCCATATTGGGATTGACCTGGCACGGCACAGCGCATCACCGCTGGCGCAGGCGGACTCCCAACCGGACGACCGCTGAATTTCCCGCCGATTGGGCCGGGGCTTTACAGGCTCCGGCTTTTTTCTTTTCCCCTTTTATCCTGTACCGGAAAGGAGTGCTCTCATGCCCGCACCCGCCCTGAGCATGATCTGCCGCCTGGCCGCGATCGCCGGCATCCAGTGCCTTGTACTGCTGGGCATCCGCCGCTGCGTGCCCGCCACCCGCCTGTTCTGGCCCTGCCTGGGATTGATGGCTCTGCTGCCGGCGCTGGGGGTCTGCCTGCCCGCGCCCTTCCCTACCCTGGTCTCCGCTCTGGCCCTTGTGCTGGAACCCGTCTGTCTGATCCTCCCCTTTCGGGGCCGGGCGCGGGAATCGGTGCTCTGCTTTTTCCTGATCTTCTACCCCTTCATTCTGCTGCTGAGCCTGTATGAAGCGCTGCTTACCCTGGCGGGTTTCACCGTACTGTTCGCGCCGGAGAACTGGTCGCAGCTTCCGGGCACCGTGGTCCGCTTTCTGCCGCTGTTGCCCGTTCTGTGGCTGCTGTGCTGGCTGCCCCGGCGGTTTTCCGGCTGGCGGCGGATGCCTGCCTGGGTGCCGTTGGGGCTGCTGATCGTGGACCGCCTGGGCAGTCTGCTCTCCTTGTGTCTGGACCTGTTTGGGGACATACCGGCGGACGGGCTCACCCCCGACGCGTTGCTGCTGCTGGCCTGCCTGTCCGCGGTGGTGCTGGTGCTGGCGTCGGCCATCGCGCTGCTGGTATGGCAGGACCAGCGCGGCGCCCGGCTGCGGATCGAGCAGCTGGAACGCCAGCGGCAGATGCATCTGGACTACTACCGCAGCCTGTCCGACACGCTGCAAACCTTCCGGCTGCTGCGCCACGACCTGCGCCACTATATGAACCTGCCGGGCGTTGCCACCAGTGAACTTCGGGATCGGATGCAGGCCACCCTGGAACAAGCCGGGCAGCTGGAACTGTGCGGCGACCCCTATCTGAACGCGGTGCTGTTTGCCAAGATGCGCCTGGCGCGGGACAAGCAGGTGCGCCTGGACGCGCGGGCCGCGTTGGACGGCCCCGCCCCGGTGGACGGGCCGGCACTGATCTGCGCCGCCTCCAACCTGCTGGAAAACGCGCTGGAGGCCGCCCGGCCGGGCGAAACGGTGGAACTGGCCGCCATCTGCCAGGCGGGGATGCTGGTCATGGAGATCACCAATCCCCTGCATGAGGGGGACCGCTTCCCTCCCCGGGCGGGATTCAGCGCCAAGGGCGGCCCGCTGCACGGGCTGGGGCTGACCAGCGTGCGCCGGGTACTGGCCGAGGCGGACGGGACCCTGACCCTGGAGGTGCGGGACGACCGGGCTGTGGCCCGGGTACTGCTGCCCTGCCAGGAGGAAACAGCCGGCGCCACATAAGCAAAACAGCCGGGCGCTCTCGTTGCAGAGAGCGCCCGGCTGTTTGCTTGCGGGCAGGACCCGCCCGGCGGTTGCTGGTCCACCGGACGGGCCCGTTAGGGGGCACGGGCGGCTGGGGAGCCGCCCGCACTCTGCCCGGGCGACCCGTCAGGCCGAGCGAAGCGCCGGGTGACGGACCTTATGGGAAGCGGCAGGGCGAAACGGTGCGGACACCGCCTTGGCCCCGACCGGCCGGGCAGCTTGCCGATGCAGCCGCACAGCCCGGGCCGCCGCGGCGCGGCGGGCCCATCTGCGGGCCTGGTACGAAGCACGGCGGGCCACAAAGCCCAGCAAAGCGATCAGCGCCAGCGCCGCGGGCACCGGCAGCGTGCCCTCCACCAGCGCGCCCACCGCCGGGAACAACCCCAGAACGGCCAGTATGGCGACACATTGCAGCAGATAGCGTTTCATCGCGAAAACCTCCTCGATACGGGATGCGTTGCTTCGTTGGCTCTATGATAGTACAACTCAAAGTTGTTGTCAAGTATATTCTAACAACTTTTTTTAGTTTTATTTCCCGGTTTCCCCTTTACACGCACTACGATTAGTTGTATAATACAACCATGTAAAGGAGGGAGTAGTATGTTCAGCGAACGTCTGAAAGCTCTCCGCAAGGAACGAAAGCTCAGCCAGGCCGCCCTCTCTGTTCAGTTGGGGGTAACGCAGCAGGCCGTGGGCAAATGGGAGACCGGACGCTCCACGCCGGACCCGGCCACCGTGGCCCGGCTGGCCGCGCTGCTGGGCACTACCACCGACTCGTTGCTGGGCGTGAGTCCTCCGCCGCAGGATTTTGGCGGCCCGGTGGGCGCGTATATCGAGAGCCCGGTGCCGGTGGTGGGCAGCGTGCGGGCCGGTTACGGCGCGCTGGCTTTTGAGGAGGACTACGGCACCGAGCCCGCCCCCGTCAAAGACCCGGAAAACTACTTCTATCTGGTGGTCAAAGGAGACAGCATGGAGCCCCGCATCCACGACGGGGACTACGCGCTGGTGCGCCGCCAGCCCACCCTGAACAACGGGGACCTGGGCGTGATGGTCTTTGACGAGGGCGAGGGTACCCTGAAGCGGTACATCCGCCGGGGCAACGCGGTGATCCTGCAGCCGTTCAACCCGGATTACGAGGAAAAGGTCATCCGGGGCGCGGATCTGGAGCGGTTGTACATCGCCGGCAAGGTGGTGGAGACCAAGACCAAGTGGTAAGGGGCTTTTCCCTTTCGGCCTGTCTGTATTCTACCACACAGGCAGGCCGATAAATCGGACTATCAAGAGCGGATGGGAACTTTTTTCTCTTCCGCGGCCCGGCGCAGCCGGGCAAGGCTTTCCGTTTTCCCAGGGAAACGGAGGGCCTGGTTTTGTGTGGCCATTTCGCAAAACGGCCGCGCCGCCTGGCGGGACGGGAAGCCGCCGGCGGCCCAGTTCATTTGCGGCAGCGGTCGGGGGCCCGCCGCCTTTGCCCCGCTTTCCGGGGCGGAGAGGACGGGCGTCTTTATGGATCTGATGGAAAAATTAACCATTCTGGCCGACAGTGCCAAATACGATGTGGCCTGCACCAGCAGCGGGGTGGACCGGGGCGGCGCGCCCGGGGCGCTGGGCAGCTGCCACGCGCCGGGCATCTGCCACACCTTCACCGCCGACGGCCGGTGCCTGAGCCTGTTGAAGGTGCTGATGACCAACATCTGCGCCTACGACTGCCGCTACTGCATCAACCGCCGCTCCGAGGACCGGCCTCGGGCCGCCTTTACCCCCGAGGAACTGGCCGAGCTGACCATTCAGTTCTACCGGCGCAACTACATCGAGGGGCTGTTTCTCTCCAGCGCGGTGCTGGTGAGCCCGGACTACACCATGGAGCGGATGATCCGGGTGCTGGAGTTGCTGCGGGGCCCGCACCGGTTCCGGGGATACATCCACGCCAAGACCATCCCCGGGGCGGACCCGGCCCTGGTGCGCCGGATCGGGCTGCTGGCCGACCGACTCAGCGTGAACATCGAACTGCCCAGCGAGGCCAGCCTGCAGCTTCTGGCTCCGGACAAACAGAGAGCCGGCATCCTGCGGCCGATGGGCCTGATCGCCCGCACCGCCGCGGAAAACCGCCGGGAACTGGCGGTCTACCGGCACGCCCCAGCCTTTGCCCCCGCCGGGCAGAGCACCCAGATGATCGTGGGGGCCAGCCCGGAGAGCGACTATCAAATTCTGCAGCTCACCGAGGGGCTGTACCAGAAGTACAGCCTGAAGCGGGTGTTTTTCTCCGCGTACATTCCGGTCTGTCAGGACGAGCGGCTGCCCGCCCTGGACACCAAACCGCCTCTGCTGCGGGAGCACCGCCTGTATCAGGCGGACTGGCTGCTGCGGTACTATCAGTTTTCCGCCGGGGAGATTTTAAGCCCGGAGGCTCCCAACTTTGATCCCTGGCTGGACCCCAAATGCAACTGGGCGCTGCACCACCTGGATCAGTTCCCGGTGGATGTGGAGCGATGCAGCTACGAAATGCTGCTTCGGGTGCCGGGCATCGGCCCCAAGAGCGCCCGGCGCATCCGCACCGCCCGGCGGCACGGGCGGCTGGGCTTGGAGGATCTGCGGCGGATCGGCGTGGTGCTGCGCCGGGCCCGGTATTTTATTCTCTGCCGCGGATACGCGGGTCCCGGGCGGTTGAGCCGGGTCACGGTGGCCCGGGCGCTGCTGGACCCGGGCCTATTTGAGGCCGGCGTTCAGCAGCTGAGCCTGTTTGACGACCCGGCCGGCCGGCTGACCGGGCCGGATTCCCCCGCCCTGCCCGCGGCGGCGGCTGGAGAGGAGGCGGCGGCATGGCTTGCGCAGCGGATGTAGTCTATCAGTACGACGGCAGCTTTGAGGGCTTTTTAAGCTGCGTGTTTGAGAGTTTTTTGCGCAAGGAGATCCCCTTTGCCCTCTATCCCGACCGGGCGGTCCGGCCCACCCTGTTCCCGGTGCGGGTGATCCCAACCAATCCGGCGCGGGCGGCCCGGGTGTTTGACAGCTTCGAGAAGAAGCTGGGGACCCGCACCCGGGATCTGGTGACCCGTGCCTTTCTCAACGACAGCCCGGACAAGGAACTGATCCTGCTGCGGTTTTTGCATTTTGCCTACGGGCAGGGGCCCCGCGCCCCCTGGATGCAGGGACACGAGCGGGTGGCGCCGGTGCTGGAACTGGAAAAGGCGGTGAACGGGGAGGCCCATCTGCTGACCGGCTTTGTGCGGTTTGAGCAGCGGGGCGGCGCGCTGGGCGCGGTGATCCAGCCCCGGCATTTTGTGCTGCCGCTGCTGCGCCGGCATTTCTGCAACCGGTATCCCGGGGAGGATTTCGTGATCTGGGACAAGAACCACCAGGCGGTTCTGGCGGTGCGGCAGGGGCGTGCGGAATATCTGGAACTGGCCGCAAACCCGGATCTTCCCCCGCCCGACCCGGAAGAGGCCCGATTCCAGGCGATGTGGCAATCGTTTTACGACGCGCTGGCCATCCCGGCGCGGCTGAACCCCACCCTGCGGCGCACCCACTGCCCCAAGCGGTACTGGGCCTGCATGACCGAACTGCGGGACCAGCTGTGACCCTCTTGCAGCCATCGCCGCGCGTGCTATAATGAGAGGGAACGACAACGAACCGGCGCGCCGCGCCTTTATTGCCCTGGGAGGGGCCAGTTCCGCAGTATGTTTGTTACGGTAAACGGAATCCAACTGTACTATGAAACCGTCGGTCAGGGGCCGGCGATGTTGCTGCTGCACGGCAACGGGGAGGACCATACCACCTTTGACGTGCTGGCCAAGCGGCTGGCGGGGCGGTATACCCTGTACATGCCGGACAGCCGGGGCCACGGCCAGAGCAGCCCGGTGCCCCACCTGACCTACGACGAGATGGCCATGGACACGGCCGCCTTTATCCGGCAGCTGAAGCTGGAAAAGCCGGTGGTGCTGGGCTATTCCGACGGGGGGATCGTGGCGCTGCTGCTGGCGGCCCGCTGCCCGGATCTTGTGGGCAAGCTGGTGGTCTGCGGGGCGAATCGCACCCCTCAGGGGCTGCGTCCCGGCACCCGGCGGGCCATCCGGCTGGCCAATCTGCTGCATCACAGCGACAAGCTGGACCTGATGCTGCAGCAGCCCCATATCACCGACAGCATGCTGGGGGCCATCACCGCCCCCACCCTGGTGCTGGCCGGCGAAAAGGACATGATCCTGCCCCAGGAGACCCGCGCCATTGCCCGGGCCATCCCGGGGGCCCGGCTGCTGATCCTGCCCGGCGAGGATCACGGCAGCTATGTGGAACACGCGGACACCGTCTGGCTGGCAATGAAACCGTTTCTGACCGGACGATAACCACAAAGGGGGACGAATGGAAGAGTTTGCCGCAAACTGGGCCGCGCTCTGGTCGGGATTTGGGTCCGCCCGGAAGATGGTGCTGGCCACCGCCGACCGGGAACGGGTATCCGCCCGGATGATGAGTCTGGTGCAACAGAGCGGTCGGCTGTATTTTCAGACCGACCGCACCAGCCGCAAATACGCCCAGTTGTGCGCCAATCCGCGCATCGCCCTCTGTGCCGACAACCTGCAGATCGAGGGGATCTGCCGGGAACTGGGGCATCCCCTGCACCATCCGGCGTTTCCCGGGCTATTCCGGGCCGCCTACCCCGATTCCTTTGCCCGGTACACCCATCTTGCCAACGAGCGGCTGTTCGAAGTAACGCCTCTGTACGCCAAGCGCTGGCTTTACCGGGGCGGCATCCCCTTTGAGGAGAGTTTTGATACTGCCCGCCAATGGTATGAACTGCGGGAATATCGGGGCCAATAAACCAGAAAATACCAGGGCCCGCGCCGTTGGCGCGGGCCCTGGCTGTTTTATTGCGCTCCGAAAGGCAGCGGCGGATCGTCGTTGGGGTAAAACTGCAGCGCATCCTGCACCAGGCAGAAGGCGCTGCCCAGGCCGGTGTTCCCGGTCTGGCAAGCCTCCAGCGCCGAGCAGGCCGGATACCGGAACGCGCTGGTCTGATGGATATAGTTGAGCCAGCTGTCCACGATCCAGCCGTCGCTGACCTCTTCCACCGTGTAGGTCAGATAACCGCGGCGGTTTTCGGCGCTGCGGGGCATCGAGAAGGCGGCGAACACATCCCGCCGTTGTTCCTCTCCCCAGAATACACTTTGTGCCGTATAACTCTGCGTCCCCAGATACCCGTAGGGTGCGGTCATCGTCTGCCCGTTTTGCTCGCAGAGCAGCCGCCCCGTCACCGGCGCAGCCTGTGCCCAGCCCTCCGGCAGCAGATCGTAGACCGGCAGGAGCTGGAGGCACTCGGTGCCCCACCAGGGGGCCGGCTGGGTCCACCGGAAATGCTGGAACAGCGTCCACCGCTCCCGCTCTCCGGGCAGTTCCACCGCCACGCCGATGCTGCGCAAAGCCCCCTGCCGCCCCTGGATGCCGAAATCGGTCAGCGGCAGCTCCCGCTGGGACACCACCAGCCGCTTTGCCCCCTGGCAGGCCAGCACCTCCTCATCGGTCAGATCCGCCAGCACCTCTTCCGGGAAACCCAGCGCCGCCAGTTCCTGCCGCACGGCCACCGCCTGCGGGTCCCGGGAGGGGTCCGCCGGCTGCCAGTCCATGGGCAGCCGGCCGCCGAAGGCATACCCCGCTGCCAGGCCCAACACCAGCACTGCGGCCAGCAGACCGGTCACTGCCCGGTCGGGCAGGCGGACCGGGGCGGGATGCATCGCGTAACCGGCGGTCTCCATGGCCTGGCCCAGCCGGTACAGGTTGGCCAGCAGCAGGCCGTAAAGCCCCACCAGGACCAGCGCTATCACCAGCCCGCTGTACTGCACCAGTGCCAGACCGTACAGACCTGCGTACCAGACCACCAGCCAGCCCGCGCCGGTGCCCCGGGGGCTTCCCGCGGCCCGGCGCACCCGGTCCAGCCCCTGCCAAAGGCAGACCAGCTGCCCCAGCTGGGTGAGCAGCCCCACGCCGGAAAGGGTCGTCAGCACTGTCTGCCCGGCGGGGGTCTCCCGCCAGAGGAAGGCGTTCAGGATCAGCACGACCCATACCGCCCCGGTGCGCACCGCCGACAGCCCCCACCCGGCCCGCAGCCAGGGATTTTCCCGCCGAAGCGCCCGGAAGGCCAGCAGACAGAGCAGCGTACCCAGCGCGGGCAGCCAGTATTGCAGGCCGGCGAACTGGAATGTGATGCCGGTAAGTGCCAGCCCCCCTGCCAGCTGTTCCATCACCCGCCGCCAGGGATTGACCGCCCGGGCCACCTCGTCGGGGGGCGGGTCGGGCAGGCCGGATTCCAGCAGCCGGTCAAACTCCGCGTCGCCGGCCGTGTCCCAGAGTTGCTTATCCATCCCGCTCACCTCCCAGACGTTCCCGCAATCGAAGCCGCAGCCGGTACAGCCGCCCCTCCACCGCCCGCGGGGAGCGCCCGGTCTCCCGGGCGATCTGGGCGGTGGACTGGCGGTAGTAGTATTTTCGGTAGAATAGCAGCCGGTCGCCCTCGGGCAGTTCATCCACCGCCCGGCGCAGCGCGGCCTGCCGCTCGGTGCGCAGCACCGTTTCCTCCGGCGAGGGATCGGGGGAAACGGCATTTTCATCCAGCCCTTCCCCGCCCTCCCGGCCGGCTTTGCGGGCCAGATTCAGAGCGGTGTTGCGAGTGACGGCGGTGAGCCAGGCCACCCAGCCGCCCCGGGCCGGGTCAAACCGATCGATCCCGTTCCACACCCGCATGGCCGCCTCTGAAACGCACTCCTCCCGGTCCCGCCGGTCGGGCAGGATGGGCGCGGCCACATACCGCATCAGCGCGCCGTACTCCGCCAGCAGCCCGGCCATGCCCCGCTCGTCCCGGCCGCGCAGCAGGGCGATGAGTTCCGCCTCTTTCACGCCGGCCCCTCCTTTCCCGAAAAGTTTGCTTCACCCCATACTACACACCTTCCGGCAAAAACCCACGCAGCAAAAAAGCGGAGGAAGATACCTCCGCTTTCCGGCTTGTTCCGGTCAGCCTTCCCGGGGGCCCAGGCCCAGCTCATCCATGTGGGCGCGCATCCCCTCGATGCACAGGGTGATCACGTCGCCCAGGTCCATGCCCAGCATCTGGCAGCCCTGGGTGATCACCGCCCGGTCGATCTTGGCGGCAAACCGCTTGTCCTTGAACTTCTTCTTCACGCTGGACGCCTCCAGGTCGGACAACCCGCCCGGCCGCATCCGGGCGGTGGCGGCGATCAGGCCGGTGAGCTCGTCCACCGTGAACAGGCTCTTTTCCAGTTCGCTCTCCGGCTGCACGTCGCTGCACAGCCCCCAGCCGTGGGCCAGGATCGCCTGGATGGCGGTCTCGTCCACCCCGGCGTCCCGCAGGGGCTGTTCGGTGTGGCGCAGGTGCTCCTCGGGGAACCGCTCATAGTCGTAATCGTGCAGATAGCCCACCGCCTCCCAGTAGGCCGGGTCCTGGCCAAAGTGCCGGGCCATCGCCCCCATGGCGGCGCTCACGCCGATGGCGTGTTCAAACAGGTGGGATTCGGTGGTGGTGGCGGCCAGCAGTTCGCGGGCCCGCTCCATGGTGAGTTGAGACATGATACAGCGCTTCCTTTCTTATACAAAATACCGCACAGCCGGGGCTGTGCGGCAGGCGGGATCACACGGCGCGGAATCCCTTGCCCATGGTCTCGCTGGTATTGACGATGGTGATGAAGGCGTGGGGGTCGATGCGGCGGATATAGTTGCGCAGAGCCACCGCCTGCGCCCGGGTGAGCACGGTGGTGATCTCCTCGATCTCCCGGTGGGTGTAGGCGCCGTAGGCGGTGTGCACCGTGGCGCTGCGGTTGAGTTTTTCCAGGATGAACACCCGGATGGCCTCCGCCTCCTTGCTGACGATGGTGACCTTCTTGCGCTGGTTGATGCCGTCGATAACGCCGTCCACCACAAAGGCCCGGGCCAGCAGGCCCAGCACGCAGTACAGCCCGATGCGCACCCCGAACAGGCTGCCCGCCCAGACGGTGATCAGAAAATCGCTGAGCAGCAGCGCCCGGCCGATCTCCAGGCTGGTTTTCTGGGCCAGGATCATGGCCACGATATCGGTGCCGCCGGTGGACGCGCCCAGGTTGAAGACGATGGCGCTGCCCGCCGCGGGCAGGATCACCGAATAGCACAGTTCCAGCATGGTGTCCTGGGTGAAGGGGCCGGCCATGGGCCAGACCACATCCAACAGGCTGATATAGGCGCTGAGGGCAAAGCTGGAGTAGATGGTGCTGCCGATGGCCTTGCGGCCCAGAAAGATCAGCCCGATCACCACCAGCAGGGTGTTGATGAGGAACATCATGCCGCCCACATTGGTGCCCGGCAGGATATCGGCCAGGATGATGGACAGGCCGGTGGTGCCGCCGATGGCGAAATGATTGGGCGATTTGAAAAAGTGCGTTCCGGCCGCGGTGAGCAGCAACCCCAGATTCAGCAGGGCAAACCAGCGCAGGCTGCCGGGGGTGAAGGCGTGCCGAAGCACAGCGGCCGCGTCAACGCGGGGGCCGTGCTGCGTCTGTTGGTTTTCTTCCATAGCGATATCCCGGCTCCTTTACAGGGTCTTGCTGAAACTGTCCTTCAGGGTGACGATCCGGTTCCACACCCCCGCGTTGCGGCTGTCCGGGGTGAAGTAGCCCATCCGCACGAACTGGAACCGCTCGCCGGGCTTGGCGTCGGCCAGGCTGGCCTCCAGCTTGGCGCAGGGCAACTCGGAAACGCTCTCCGGGTTCAGGTAATCCTGATAGCCGGCGCCCTCGGGCAGATCGTTCATGTTTTCCAGGGTGAACAGGTTGTCGTACAGGCGCACCTTCGCGTCCACCGCGTGGCGGCGGCTGACCCAGTGGATGGTGCCCTTGACCTTGCGGCCGTCCACGGGATTGCCGTTGCCGGTCTCCAGATCGGCGGTGCAGCGCAGTTCGGTCACCTTGCCGGCCTCGTCGCACACCACCTCGTCGCAGCGCACGATGTAGGCCCCCATCAGTCGCACCTCGCCGCCGGGCTTGAGCCGCTGGAACTTGGGCGGCGGCACCTGGGCAAAGTCGCTGCGCTCGATCCACAGCTCCCCGCAGAAGGCCACCTTGCGGGTGCTGGTATCGCCGGCCTCCCGGTTGGGGTTGTTGGGAATGTCGAAATACTCCACCTTGTCGGCGGGGTAGTTGGTGATGGTCAGCTTGATCGGGTCGGTGACCGCCATCCGCCGGGGAGCACTCAGCTCCATCTCGGTGCGCACGCACCAGTCCAGCAGGCGGTTGTCCACCAGGCTGTAGTTCTTGGCCACGCCGGCCTTCTGCACAAAGGTGAAGATGCTGGACGGGCTGTAGCCCCGGCGGCGCAGCCCGCAGAGGGTGGGCATGCGGGGATCGTCCCAGCCGTCCACGATGCCCTGCTCCACCAGCTCCCGCAGATACCGCTTGCTCATGACGGTGTGGGTCACGTTCAGGCGGGCGAACTCCCGCTGGATGGGATAGGGTCCCAGGTCCAGGTTGTTGATGACCCACTCGTACAGCGGCCGGTGGTTCTCAAACTCGATGCTGCACATGGAGTGGGTGATCCCCTCCAGCGCGTCCTGGATGGGATGGGCAAAGTCATACATGGGGTAGATGCACCACTTGTCCCCCTGGCGGTGATGGCTCACATGCTTGATCCGGTAGATGGCCGGATCCCGCAGGTTCATGTTGGGGCTGGCCAGGTCGATCTTGGCCCGCAGGGTCTTTTCCCCGTCGGCAAACTCGCCCGCCCGCATCCGGCGGAACAGGTCCAGGTTCTCCTCGGGGGTGCGGTCCCGGTAGGGGCTGGGCCGGCTGGGCTTGCCCGCGTCCTGGCCCCGGTACTCCTGCATCTCCTCCCGGGTCAGATCGTCCACATAGGCCTTGCCGTCCCGGATCAGCTTTTCCGCGAACTCGTAGCACTTGTCAAAATAATCGCTGCCGTAAAAAATGCCCCCGTTGGGCACCGCGCCCAGCCATTCCAGATCTTCCCGGATGCTGTTCACATACTCCTCGTCCTCCCGCACCGGGTTGGTGTCGTCGAACCGCAGGTTGAACTTGCCGCCGTACTGGTTGGCAATGCCCCAGTTGATCCAGATGGCCTTGGCGCTGCCGATGTGCAGATAGCCGTTGGGCTCGGGCGGGAACCGGGTGTGGATCTCCTTGACCCGGCCCTCGGCCAGATCCGCTTCAATGATCTCGGTCAGAAAATTGTTCATTCGTTCAGCCATGTTTTTCGCTCCTCAATACCAAGGTGTCCTATCCTTGTACGATACCACATTCCGCGCTTTTTTGCAATGGCGGCGGCAGGAATGGGGCCGGTTTTGCGCCGATCGGTAGACATTGTCCCCCCGATGGGGTATACTGGGATTCAGAACGGTCCCGGGCCGGAAAGGAACCTGTATAGTATGGTCATTTTCTGTATACTGCTATCCCTTGTGCTGCTGGCGCTGCTTGTGCGCATCGCCTACAGCCGGCGGCACTTCCACCTGTACCCCGCGGCCAAGACCGCGGCCAGCCTGGGATTTGTGGCCACCGCCCTGGCCCGCCACAGGGTGAGCGGGGTGGGCGACCGGTATTTTTCCCTGCTGCTGGCCTGCCTGCTGGCCTGCCTGGCCGGCGATCTGCTGCTGGGGCTGGCCAACCGGCACGCGGGCTTTTTCAGCCGGTTTTTCCTGGCGGGCACGGTGGCCTTCATGGCGGCCCACGCGGGGTTCTGCGTGCTCTTCGCCAGCGCGCCGGGGGTGCGGCTGCGGCCGGTGCTGGCGCTGCCCGCGCTGGTGGCCGGGCTGGCGGCCCTCTGCATCCGGGACAAGCGCCGGTTCCGGCTGAAGAAGCTGGCCCCGGCGGCCTTTGTCTACGCGGTCTGCGTGGGGCTGATGACCAGCCTGGCGCTGGCCGGCTGGCTGGGGGCGCCCAGCCCCCGCAGCGCCCTGACCGCGGTGGGGGCGGTGCTCTTCTTTGCCTCCGACGCGCTGCTGTTGTTTTTGTATTTTTATCATAAAAAACGGGGCTGGCTGCGGGCCGCCAATCTGCTGACCTACTACGTGGGGATGCTCTGCCTGGCGCTGACCGCCTGACCGCCCTTCTATTGCTGAAAGGAGCGAGACTATGAAGATCGTAATTGGCAATGACCATGTGGCCATCGAACTGAAACAGGCCATCCAGGCTCATCTGGAAGAACGGGGCCACACGGTGGTGAACATCGGGGTGGACGAGCCCCCCTGCGACTACCCGGTGATCGGCTACCGGGGGGCGAAGATGGTGGCCGACGGCCAGGCGGACTGCGCGGTGCTGATCTGCGGCACCGGTCTCGGCATCGGGATGGCCGCCGCCAAGGTCAAGGGGATCCGGGTGTGCACCTGCAGCGAGCCCTACTCGGCCAAAATGGCCCGCTGCCACAACAACGCCAACGTGCTGACCTTCGGGGCGCGGGTGGTCGGGGTGGAACTGGCCAAAATGATCGTGGACGCCTGGCTGGACGCGGAGTTTGAGGGCGGCCGCCACGCCCGCCGGGTGGCCATGCTGGAGGAGATCGACCGGACCGGCCGGCTGGCCGCCGCCGAGGAATAAGCCCGGAATCCGGCCATTTGCGCCGCTTGTAAAGCAAAACAGGTTGACAAGCGGCGCGAAATGTGATACAACCCCCTTATACGACCAAAAACGCCTGCTGCCGTTCGGGCAGCAAAGCGGACAGATGGATAGAGGCGCGGGGCTCATCAGTAGCCTGCGGCACCGGCCCGGCAAGGCCGCCGCAGGGGAAAGGGATCCCCGCCGAAGGGCGCGCGGCTTGCCGGCCGGCGCACCCTGGGCCGTCGCAGAAGATGCGCCGGACTGTCACGAGCCCTTCGTGGAGCGCTATCGTCGGTCCGGCTTCCGGTACGCTGTGTGCCTGTTGCCGCCGTGCGCGTTCCCGCAAAGGGAATGGCGCGCGGCGTTTTTTGTTGCACAAAAGAAAGGGGAATCCTGTTATGAAACAACTTCGCAAGCCGGCGTTTGCGGCGCTGGCGGTGCTGGCCGCGGCGCTGGTGCTGGCGCCCGCCGTCTTTGCCGCTTCCGGCGAGGCGGCCGGCGGCCAGCCCGCCCTCTACGCCACCGCCTGGTCGCTGGTGCCGCCGCTGGTGGCCATTGTGCTGGCCCTCATCACCAAGGAGGCCTACAGCAGCCTGTTCATCGGCATCCTGGTGGGCGGGCTGTTCTACGCGAACTTCCAGTTTGAGGGCACGGTGCTGCACATCTTTGAGGGCGGCATGATGGCGGTGCTCAGCAGCACCTCCAACGTGGGCATCCTGATCTTTCTGGTGATCCTGGGGGCCATGGTCTGCATGATGAACAAGGCGGGCGGCTCGGCGGCTTTCGGCGCCTGGGCCTCCACCCGCATCCGCACCCGGGTGGGCGCCCAGCTGGCCACCATCGCGCTGGGGGTGCTGATCTTTGTGGACGACTACTTCAACTGCCTGACGGTGGGCAGCGTCATGCGCCCGGTGACCGACAAGCACCAGATCTCCCGGGCCAAGCTGGCCTACCTGATCGACGCCACCGCCGCGCCGGTCTGCATCATCGCCCCCATCTCCAGCTGGGCCGCCGCGGTGACCGGCTTTGTGGAGGGGGCCAACGGGCTGGAACTCTTTATCCAGGCCATCCCCTACAACTTCTACGCCCTGCTGACCATCGTGATGATGCTGGGCCTGGCCCTGCTGAACACCGACTACGGCCCCATGGCCCGCCACGAGTGGAACGCCCGCAACGGCGATCTGTTCACCAGCGGCGTGCGCCAGGAGGACGAGGCGGAGGCGGTCAGCGCCCGGGGCGGGGTGATCGACCTGGTGGCGCCGGTGCTGGTGCTGATCGTCTGCTGCATCATCGGCATGATCTACACCGGCGGCTTCTTCTCCGGCACCGACTTTGTCACCGCCTTCTCCCAGAGCAACGCCAGCCTGGGGCTGGTGTTGGGCAGCGTGTTCGCGCTGGTCTTCACCATCCTGTTCTACGCGGTGCGCCGGGTGCTGAACTTCAAGGCCTGCATGGACTGCCTGCCCGAGGGCTTCAAGGCGATGGTGCCTGCTATCCTGATCCTGACCTTCGCCTGGACCCTGAAGGCCATGACCGACAGCCTGGGCGCCGATGTGTTCGTGGACGCGCTGGTGCGCCAGAGCACCGGCACGATGGTGAGCCTGCTGCCGGCGGTGATCTTCCTGGTGGGGTGCGGCCTGGCCTTTGCCACCGGCACCAGCTGGGGCACCTTCGGCATCCTGATCCCCATTGTGGTGGAGGCCTTCTCCGAGACCGACCCCACCCTGATGATCATTGCCATCTCCGCCTGCATGGCGGGCGCCGTCTGCGGCGACCACTGCAGCCCCATCTCGGACACCACCATCATGGCCAGCGCCGGCGCGAAGTGCGACCATGTGAACCACGTGTCCACCCAGCTGCCCTACGCCATGACGGTGGCGGCCATCAGCTTTGTGACCTACATTCTGGCGGGCTTTGTGCGCAGCCCCTGGATCTGCCTGCCGGTGGGCGCCGTGCTGGTGATCGCGGTGCTGCTGGTCTCCCGCAGGGCGGACAAGCGCCGGGCCGCCCGATAAACCTTTCCGCAAAAACAGCCTGCCGCCCCCGGTATGCACCGGGGGCGGCAGGCTGTCATCATGTACGATTCAGCGGTGGCGCTCCTCCTGATTTTTGCGGTAGAGGATCAGCATGCCTTTCAGCAGCAGCGCGTCGTCCACCAGGATCTTCTTTTTGCAGTAGGGCAGCACCAGCGGGGCCAGGCCCCCGGTGGCCACCACCGTGACCGGCTGGCCCAGTTCGGCCTCGATCCGGTCGATCAGCCCGTCCAGCAGGGCGGCGTTGCCGTAAACCAGGCCGCTCTTCATGCACTCGGCTGTGTTCTTGCCGATCAGGCGGCGGGGCGCCTCCAGGTCGATGTTGGACAGCTGAGCCGCCCGGCTCACCAGCGAATCCAGCGAGCCGCGCATCCCCGGCACGATCATGCCGCCGATGTAGTTTTTGTCCTTATCCACCACCGACAGGGTGGTGGCGGTGCCCATATCGATCACCACCAGCGGCACCGGATGCTCATGGATGGCGGCCACCGCGTCCACCACCAGATCGCTGCCCACCTGGGCGGGATTGTCCATCAGGATGTGCAGCCCGGTGCGCAGCCCCGGCCCCACGACCAGCGCCTGGTAGCCGGTGATCTTGCGCACCGCCTCCCGCACGATGCGGGTCAGGGGCGGCACCACCGAGGAGATGATCGCCCCTTCCAGCTGGCGGGGGTCGATGTTGTACAACTCCAGCACGTTCTTGATGCTGATGGCGTATTCCAGCACGGTGCGGCCCCGGTCGGTGGACAGCCGTTCCACAAAGGTCACGTCGTCCTCCCGCTCCAAGCAGCCCAGCACGATGTTAGTGTTTCCGATATCGACAGCCAGGATCATGGCGTTTGCCTCCTTATCGTTTGGCCGGGCCGGTGACCCCGGCCCGCAGCAGCGCACCGGTCACAAAGGCTGTGAGCACCGCGGCCACCAGCGCCTCGGGCACCCCGTTGATCCCGATGACCCCCAGGATCAGCCCGTAAACGAACTGGCCGGCCTTATTCTGGGCGGCGGCCCAGGTATCTCCGTAGAACAGAAAGATGCCGTTCATCACCAGCAGGGTGTTGGTCAGCGCGCCCACAAAGCCCGCCAGCCCCAGGCTGAACAGCCGGCCGGTGCGGCTTTTGCCCAGGCCGGGCCCCAGCAGCCGCCAGACCAGCCAGGGGGTGACCCCCACCAGGATGCGGGGCACAAAGCAGATCACCAGGCTGGCCCAGCCGCCCTTGAAGGCCCCCGCCGAATAGAAGGGCGAGAACACAAAGCTGGTGGCGGTGGGGTACAGGGTGTTGTTGATCAGGCTGGTGAGCCCGAACACCCCGCCCAGGAACGCGCCCTTTTTCGGGCCCAGCAGGATCGAGCCGATGATCACGGGAATGTGAATGGTGGTGGCCTTGGTGAAGCCCAGCGGGATGTACCCGATAAAGGGCAGGAAGGCCAGGGCGACGATCAGTGCAGCGAAGAGTGCTACCTGAACCATGTCCCGGGCGCCCGAGCCCGGGTTTGCATGCGCAGACAGTTTGTTCATCGTATTCTCCTTTGGTTTGCGCGCCGCCGGGGCGGCGCCGGTGTTATTGTTCCCCGAAAACAGGGATACAGTACAGGGCCAGTATACCACCCGGCGCGGCGGATTGCAAACGAAAAAACCGGCCCCGCCGGGCCGGTTTTGCGAAATACGGATTCAGGCGGTTTTGGTCCGCCGGGCCGGCAGCTGGGCCAGCAGGATGCCGGCGAACATCAGCGCGCAGCCCGCCAGTTCCCGGCCGCTCATGCTCTGGTGCAGCAGCACCCAGCCGGCCAGCACGCTAAACACGCTCTCCAGGCTCAGCAGCAGGCTGGCCACGGTGGGGTCCATGCCTTTCTGGCCCACCACCTGCAGGGTATACCCCACCCCGCTGGACAGCACCCCCGCATAGAGCACCGGCGCCCAGGCGGCGGTGAGGGCGGGCAGGGTGGGCTGCTCAAAGGCCAGCATCCCCACGGCGGACACCGCCGCCGCCACAAAAAACTGCAGGCAGCTCAGCCGCACCCCGTCCACCAGGGGGCTGAACCGGTCAATGATCAGAATATGCACCGCGAACAGCACGCTGCATCCCAGCACCAGCAGATCGCCCAGCCCCAGCCGGAAACTGCCCTCCATGCACAAAAGATACAGCCCGACCACCGCCAGCGCCACGCTGCCCCAGATCCGCCCCGCGGGCCGGCGGCCCACAAAGGCCCCCAGCAGCGGCACCAGCACGATGTACAGCGCGGTGATGAACCCGGCCTTTCCCACGGTGGTGTACTGCACCCCGAACTGCTGGGCGGTGGAGGCCGCCCCCAGCGCCAGCCCGCACAGCAGCCCGCCCCGCACAAGGGCCCGGCGGGCGGCGGGGCTTTTGTCCGGCGTATGGCCGCCCAGCCGGTCCAGCAGCGGGATCACCGGCAGCAGCACCAGCCCCCCGATGAAGAACCGGGCCGCGTTAAAGGTAAAGGGGCCCAGGTAGTCCATCCCCACGCTCTGGGCCACAAAAGCCGCCCCCCAGATCAGGGCGGTCAGGATCAGGGTCAGCGATTTCACGTTCTTTTCCTCCTCACAGCAGCAGCGCGCAAAAGCGCGCTTCGCTTCACTATACCACCGGGCCGCGGGCTTTGTCAAACCGGGGAATGTTTACAGATTCGTTGCCGTTTGTGGCGGTTTGTTTGCGGTTTGTTGCGTACTTGGCCGCGGCCGCGGCGGTATGCTGAAGGCGGAAAGTGAGGAGACCGCCATGAACGCCGCCTGTGCCCCTGCCCGCACCGTGTACCGCTCCGCCCACACCCGGGCCCGCCGCCGTCGGGCCCGGCGCCGCCGGATCTGGCGCAACCGCCTGCTGGCACTGATCGTTTGTCTGACGCTGATGCGCTGCGCCGCCTTCGCCGCGGAAGCCGCGCTGGACGCGCTGTTTTTGGATCGCGCTCCCGTTGCCCAACAAAACGCCCCCACCCAGCCGGAACCATCCGTGGACCCGCGCCAGGCCCTGGAGGACTGCCTGAACGAGATGCCCGGCAGTGTATCGGTGCTGGCGGTGCGCCCCTCCGACGGGCTGACCTTTGCCCGCGAGGAAAACCGGCAATACTACGCCGCCAGCCTGCTCAAGGCCCCCTACGCCCTGTGGCTGTGCCGGCAGGCGGAGGCGGGCGATCTGGACCTGAACGAATCGCTGCCCGGCTGGGACACAGCCCGCCAGGCGATCGGGGCCATGATCACCCGCAGCGACAACCAGGCGGCGGTGGCGCTGTTCACCCGCTGGCCCGCCAACGCGGACACCGGCTTTTCCGACTTTCTCGCCGGTCTGGGGGTGGCCGAAGCCCAAAAGCCCCGGGCTTTGAGCCCCGCGACCAAGATCACCGGCACCCTGTCGGCCGCCGACGCGGTGCAGATCCTGAAAGCGCTGGACGAGTACTTTGCCACCGGCACCGCCCTGGCCGGGGAACTGAAGCAGGCGTTTCTGGACGCGGACCACAACTACCTGGTCACCGACTGGCCCATGGCCAAAAAGTACGGCAACTGGACCGGCGCGCTGCACGACATCGCCATCGTCTACGCGCCGGACCCCTATTACGTGGCGGTGCTGACCGACTGGGGTGATCCGGTGCAGGAGGCCCCGGAATGCGGGGAAAATTACCGGCGGATCAGCAGCTGCCTTACCGCTGTATTCGAGGCGTAACGACAAAAAACGAGAATGTTTACGGTTTCGTTGCATTTTTTTTGCAGACCTTGCGCTTTTTTTGTTGTATTATAGTAATATAGTATGAAAGGGAAAGATATGAGGTGACCCCATGAACCACGCGCGCTCCGGCCCCCGGCCGAATCCCCAGAACGTTTATTACTCCCCCCGGCGGGCGGCCCGCCGCCAGGCCATGCGCCGGCGGTATATCCTGATTCTCGCCGGTGCGGCGGTGCTCTGCCTGTGGGCCTGTTTCGGGCTGGCGGGGCTGATCGCCGCCGGGCTTCACCGCGAGCCGGATGTTCCCGCGGTCGTCCCGGTGCAGACGGTGGACGAGCCCGCTCCCGAGGACAACACCCTGCGCATCGCGGTGGACGCCGGCCACGGCGGCAGCGACATCGGGGCCGAAGGGGTGGTGAAGGAGGCCGAGATGACCGAGGCCACCGCCCGGGCGCTGATCGAGCTGCTGGAGGCGGACGACCGGTTCACGGTGGTGCTCTGCCGGGACTGGAGCGTGCGCTCCACCCCCACCGAGCGGGGCGAAGAGGCCGCCCGCCAGGGCGCGGACCTGCTGCTTTCGATCCACGGCAACAGCTGGGAGGGCAGCAGCCAGGACGTGCACGGATTTGAGAGTTACCCCTGCGTGCCCGGTTCCGCGTATTATGAAGAGAGCATGCGGTTTGCCCAACTGGTCTGCCAGGAGATCTCGGCCGCGGGGGGCACCCTGCGGGGCAACGGCGGCATCCGCTACATATATTTTGACGAGGACGATGACCGGATCATCCGGGAGCAGGGGGACGAGACTGTGACCGGGATGCCCACCTTCTCGATCCTGGAACACGCCGGCTGCCCGGCGCTGCTGGTGGAGCAATGCTTTGTGACCAGCGCCACCGACGTGGCTTTGTTCGGGGATGAGGACGGGGTGCAGCTGGCGGCCCAGTGCTACTACAACGCCATCTGCGCCTGGGCCGACGGCCTGGCCGACTGATCCCGTCTTCTTTCCACTATATTGTACAACGGCCCAAGGCCGCCCCGCTGCGCGCGGGGCGGCCTTTCTTTTGGTATGCCGGTCTGCGTTATGCCTGCATATAGGGATCGTCGTCCTCCGGGGTATTGGAGGTGGCCGACCGGCGGATCACCGCCCGGCCGGACGCCGCCGCGCCCTGGATCAGGCTCAGCAGATCCAGCCCATTGGAGGCGTAGAGTTTCGCCAGCTGCGGCACCAGGTCCTGCAGGGTGGCGGCCACGCCGCCGGCACGCTCGCTCTCCAGCTGGGCCATGTTGTTCTGGTAGGTGTTCAGCAGGCTGCCCTGCTGAGCGACGCGCTCGCTCTCCAGCTGGGCGCGGGCGTTGCCATAGTTGTTGTACAGCCCGGCCAGGGTGCTCTCGGCGCTGCCACCGGTAAGCCCCTGGGCGCTCAGTTCCTGGTTCAGGTTGCGCAGGCTGAGCATCCGGTTGATGTACGCCTCCTGCAAGGCCCGGTCGGTCGCGGCGTTCAGCTGGTTCTGCGCATAGGTCAGGTTGTTCCGCTGCTGGGTGGCGGCGGCGTTGTAGGCCGCGTCGCGGGCTGCCTGGGCCTTTGCCTCCAGATCCCGCAGATAGGCCATGTACATGGCATAGGCATCCACCTGCGCCGTCGCGGCGGTCGAGGCCGCGCTGCCGGAGCCGGAGGAACTGGTCTTGGACGTATTGGTCTTTTTCTTTGTGGTGCTGGTGTTCTTCTTGCTGCTGGTTTTGAGCGGCTGGTTGACCATGGTCTTAGGGGCAGACGCCCCCACCTCTCCATCCCAGATCGGGGCGGGATAACTGTTATTGGCCATCTTGTCTCCTCCTTTTCTGTCAAGCCGGACGGCTGTACCCCATCGCCTGCTCGCTGTCGCCCAGGCCGGCGGTGGTGGGATCGTTGAGGGCGTTCCAGACGCTCACGGCGGCCAGCACGCACACATAGGGGTTGCTCACGGCGGCCAGCAGGGTCTGCCCCAGCATGGGCCAGCTGGTGATGTCGGCGCCGGTCAGGCCGAAGTAGGCCAGCACCGGGGTCAGCAGCGCCAGGCCCAGCTGGGCCCAGAACACCGGGTTTTTCAGCCGCACGGGAAGGTTCAGTTTCATTGTGTTTCTCTCCTTTCAGAAATGGGTGGACAGTTCGTCTACATCCCGCACCAGGGCGGTGACCGCGCCGTTTCCGCCCAGCGCGTGGTAGGCTTTGTACATATTCTGGATGTTCTCCCGGCCGTGTACCGATACCGCCTGTTTTTGCTGGTAGTAGTCGCAGGCCTGGATGATCCGGTCCCGCAGCAGGGCCTGCACCCCCTCCTCCAGCGCTTTCTGGCGTTTATGCTGGGCCAGGGCGTACCGCCACAGGGCGGCCAGCGCGCCGGTCAGCAGGCCGAACGCCCACACCGCCCAATACTGCACGGCCCAATCGGGAAACCGCATCGCCACCGCCCCCTTATTTCGCCAGCGCCGCGCCGGCGGCGGTGAACTTGTCCAGAATGGCCTGCATCTTGGCGTCGGCTTCCTCCTGGCCCGCCCGAATCTCGGCCAGCGCCGCCAGCACCCCGGTCAGATCCACCGCCGGGGTATCCGGCTGCTGGGGCGCGTCAGGGGCATCCTCCACCACGCAGCGGCCGTCCGGCAGTTCCAGGCAGTAGACCTCCTGATTATCCACCAGGATCTTGTACCAGGTGCCGGTCATGCCGGCCACCTGGACGCTGCCGCCCCGGGCGGTGACGGGATAGGTCCGGTCCAGTTCCAGCGCCCCCAGGCTGGCGTTCACGTCGGGGGCGGAAAAGGTTTCGCACTTGGGCTTGTCCGCGCTGGTGCAGCGCAGCTGTTTGCCGGTGAGCGGGGTAAATTCCATGGTCGTGTCCTCCTTGTTTTCGTTCGGGAAGTCCCGGTACAGATGGTTCATATCCACCCGCCCGGCAATGCCTGGCACGCTGCCGCTGCTGGTGTACTGGTGCATGTCCCGGGGAATGGTCTTGTCGTAGTTGGCCCGGTAATCGGCCAGCCAGAGGGTGTCGGCGTGGGCCTGGATGGTGGGGATGTCCACGCTGGCAAAGTAGGCGGTATAGGTATAGTAGCCGGCCAGGTAGGGGCTGTTGGCCCGGATGTAGTCCAGGAAGGCCACCGCACAGGCGGTGCGGCTGTCCGCCGGGATGCTGGTCTCCTCCTGGTCGAAATAGAGGGGCATCTGCAGCGCCCGGCCCGCCAGCACCTGCAGGCAGACCTGGGCCTCCAGCACCGCCTCCTCGGGGGTCTTGGCGTAGCTGAACCAGTACGCCCCCACCGGCAGCCCCGCTGCCCGGGCGTTCACGTAGTTCTCGGCAAAGCGCGCGTCCTCCTGCTTGGCGTACCGGCCGTAACCGGCCCGCAGCACCGCCGCGTAGATCCCGGCGGCCTTGACCTGCTGCCAGTCGATAGACCCCTGGTACACCGACACGTCGATGACCGCCGCGTTAAAAGGCATCGGGATACACCTCCTGTTGTTCCTCCATCATAGAGTGATTCCTTTCACTTTTTGGTATAGTGCAAAATAATGGTCCACGAAGTCAATACGGGCGACACGCCCGCTGTCACGATCGCTGTAAGCGCGGATGTAGCATTATTAAAATTGACGGAGCATGCCCAGGCGTTTTCAGCGGTAAGTACATTGTTAATGAACCCGCCGGGATTGGTAATCTGGTTTCCCGTCGAGTTCACCACCACAAAATCCGCCCGCAGAATACTGTCTATCTGCGTATTGACCCCCAGATCGATCGTGCTTTTATTCAGAGCGCCCCCCGTGTAGACCTTGCGATAAATGGGTTTTCCGTCGATCCAGGTCTCCCCCGTAGCTGTCTCGCTTGTGCTGTAGGCGGGCGGCGTATAGGCTTTGCCGCCTCCCACCGTCAGCTTCGTGCCGTTGCGCCAGCACACGACGGTGGCCCCCTTGGCCCAGGCGCCGGTGGGCAGCGCTGTGCCGTCCTGGGTCTGGGCGGTGACGGTGGTGCCGTTCACCTTGATGGTGTTGCCCGCCGTGTAGGCCGCATCCGCCACGAACTTGATGTTGTCACCGGAGCCGGTCAGGGTGTGCACCTTGCCGCTGGTAGAGCAGGTATAGAGGGCAACGCCGTTGGCGGCCGGGGCTGCCCCCACATCCGCCGCGTTCAACACCACGCTTATGGCGCTTTTGCCGTTGACGCTCTGCACCACCCCCGGCTCGCCCTTTTCCCCGCGGGGGCCGGTGGCGCCGGTCTCGCCTTTCGGGCCCTGGGCCCCCTGGGGTCCCTGTGCCCCGGTGGGGCCGGTCTCCCCCTGGAGGCCCCGGGGGCCGGTCTCCCCCTTTTCGCCCTGGATCCCCTGGGGGCCGCGGGGCCCTTCCGCGCCGGTGTCTCCTTTAGGTCCCTGGGGGCCTTGCGGACCCTCCGGGCCCTGCTCGCCCTGGAGCCCCTGCAATCCCTGGGGCCCCACCGCACCGGCCGGTCCCTGGGGGCCCATCGGCCCCTGCGGGCCCTGCAGCGGGCCCAGATCCACCCATGCCCGGGCGTTCACGTCCCAGATATAGGTGGTGTTTTCTGTCTGGCTGCCCACCGCCCAGGCGTCGCCTGCCTGACCGGCAGGATGGGCGGCTTGCAGCGCCTGCAGGCTGGGATACAGCCCGGACAGGGTAAAGCTGTTGCCGTCCCGCCCGGGCTCCCCTTGGGGACCCTGAATGCCGGTGGGGCCGGTATCCCCCTGGGGGCCGGCCGGGCCCTGCGCTCCGGTCATGCCGCGGGGGCCCTGGATGCCCTGGGGGCCCTGCGGGCCCACAAGCCCTTGTTCCCCCCGCGGGCCCTGGGGCCCGGTCAGGCCGGTGGCGCCGGTGGCGCCGGCGGGGCCCTGCAATCCCTGGGGGCCCTGAGGGCCGGTCTCGCCCTTTTCCCCCTGTGGGCCCTGGGGCCCGGTAGCGCCGGTCTCGCCCTGCTTCACATACACCACCGTCACCCCGCCCAGGTCCTGCAGCTCCGCGTTGCGAAACTGCACCCGGCTGCGCTGGGGCATCGGGTCGCCGGCGTCGTTCAGCACAATGTGCCCGCTGCTGGCAGTGGCCTCAAAGCTGCCGCCCCCATCCCGGGACACCTCCAGCTGATCGTCCTCGTTCAGCCGGATATGGGTGATCTCCTCGCTGTGTACCATCCGGTCGATCTCCGCCTGGTCCAGTTCCGCGCTCAGGGCGTTGAACTTGGGGATGATCACCTCCCGGGCGATCTGCTCCACGCTTTTTTGCATCTCGGTCACCGAAAGTCCGGGCACGGCGGGCTGACCGATCACCCCCTTCCCCTTCAGATCCGCCTCGGTTATCTGCGTAAATGCCATTCGTCTCTCCTTTCCGCGGGTCGACCCGCTTATCCTCTGTGGTCTCCCATTTCGGCAAACTCCACCGCCAGCTCGCTCAGGCCGAAGGGCTCGTTCAGCCGGTTGTTTTCCAGCCGCAGACGGGTCTTGTCCACCCGGCGCAGCCGAACCCGGCCGCTGATCAGGCGGGGGGTCTGGTCGCCGCTCCAGGAAAAGCGGCTCCAGTCCAGCTGGCTCCAGTCAAAATACCGGGCGCTGGTATAGTCGCTGCCGATCTCCTGCCAGACGCCACAATCCTGCATCCAGACGGTCACCCCAGTGGCGATCGCGCTGGACAGCCGGACCATCACCCGGCGGAAGGTCTTGTTCTTATAGAACCGTTTGCCGCTCAGATCCGGGGTATCCCAGTGGCTGGCGATGGGCTCGCCGTCGTCGTTGTAGCTTGCCAGGCTGCCGGCGTCGGTGAAAAAGCGGCAGATTCGCCCGTCGTCCGCGCCGAACCAGAGCGCCCCATCCTGTTCCCAAAGCACCCGGGCGGGCAGGTTGGTGCGGTGAAACCCCGCATACTGCCGGGTGGCATAGGGCGCGGCCGGGTCAGTCTGGCAGGGCTGGAGCCCGTCCAGAATATAGGCCTGCCCATTGATGGCCAGCCAGTACATATCCTTGTACACCAGCGCGAAAGCGTCGCGCAGATTTTCCTCCTTCAGCAGCCGTCCGTTCAGATAGAAGCTGCGGTTCTGGGTGTATTTCTCGCCGGTCAGATCCTGGGCCGTGATGGCGTAAACGCCGCTTTTGGTCAGAAACAGCGGCTCATTCACCAGATAGGCAAAGCTGAAAGGGGCCACCGCGCCCTGCCCCTGCAGGGTGTTCACGATGGGAAAGCTGGGCTTGGAATCGGTCAGGTCCCCCTGCCGGATGATCACATTGCGGCCGTCCTCCTTGTCATCCTTGTGGGCGGCCAGCCGTTCGTTGACCACGCTGTAGCCCACAATGGCGCTGCGGGGGGTGCCCAGAACGCTGTAGCCGGTATCCGGCCAGTAGGTGGGGTCGTTCTGCCCGCAAAACCAGTCGTAGTTGATAAAATCCGGGTTGCCGGCCGCAAAGATCCGGTCGGCCGCGCCGTTCACCCCGAACAGGGTGCCGATCCGGCACCGGTTGATCCGGTCGGCGTAGCCGGCCACCGTGCGGGCGGCGGTGATCCGCACATTGTCCTCACCGGTGACCGGGCTTGTCCCCGGGGCCCGCACAAAATGGACGATCCCCGCGGTGCGGTCCACCGTAAAATCCACGTTCTCGGTGCGGGTCGCCCAGCTGCCGCCGGCCTGCAGCACCTGCACCTCCACCGCCGCCGCGTCCAGGCCGCCAAAGGTGAGATGGTAGGCGGTGTCGGCAGCGGTGCCGGCGAACAGCTCGGTAAAGCGGGGCTGCAGCAGGTTCAGGTCCTCATAGGCGGTGCCGCCGCCCGCGGGCGGCCGGGCAATGGTGAGGATCGGCACCTTGGCGCTCTCGGCGGCCGGGCGCACCGCGCTGCCGTCCCACACCAGCAGCGCCTTGCCGTCCAAAATATACAGCCGGTCGCCAAACTGCCAGCTGCGGCTGCGGTCATCGTTGGCCGCGTCATACAGCCGCGTGTCGCCGTGGTAGAGCCCGGTGCCCGCGTGGATCAGTCCCTGGGTATCGCCCCGCCGGAAATGTGCCCCGTTGATCCGCCGCTTGTACTGTTTCACCGTCTGCCAGCCCATGCTTTTGCGCACCTTGCCGGGCACATCCCGGATCATGTTGGGCGCGTCCGGGCTGCGGCGCGGGTCCACGCTGGTGGGGCTGTTGGTGTAATCCACCCCCAGGAACTCCTCCACCAGAAACACGCTGCGCGCCGGGGCCTGCGGCGCGGAAAAATAGGCCATCCATCTTCCTCCTTTCCGGTCAGGTCCAGCCGCTCAGGCTGGCCCAGCTCTCGGCCCGCACCCCTGTGTTGAGCCCGCGCAGCGCGGCGCGGGCCGCCTCAAACTCGTTGCGGTAGGCGGTGGCCAGGGCGCTGTCATCGTCCTTGTACAGCTGGCTGGCCATGTACAGCGGCAGGATCACCGCGGCCTGCTGCTCCACCGGAAGTTCCTCCTCATCGGGGGTGTCGGCGCTCAGGCGGGACGGCGCCGCGTCGTACCAGATCTCGTATTCTCCCCGCCAGTGCGGCGGGATCAGCAGCCGCCCTGCCGCAAAGGCAAATCCACCGGCGCAGAACAGCCGTCCCTCCTCCTTCCGGTAGGCCTCCGGCTCCCCCGCCCGCCAGAAATCCGGGGCCAGCTGGGCCAGTTCCACCGCCCGGGGCCCGTCGGCGGTCACCGTGACCGAAACGCACCGGCGCAGCGGCAGGTTCTCGGCGCACAGCAGCGCCAGCCCCTCATTGGCCGCCTGGGGCATCCCCTCGGTATAGCGGATGGCCGCCTCGTTCCGGGTCAGGGGATCCTGCGCGGCAAACAATTTCTGCAGGGTCGCCTGCTTCACTTCGCCCCATGTCACGGGCATCTCCTCCCTTCTTAAATTGCCGGCCCCTGTGCGGGGCCGGCGGATCGGTATATCGTCAGGACAGGCTCACGCCGTCGGTCAGCCCCTCGCCGCACAGGGCGATGCAGCGCCAGTTGTTGAAGCCCGCGCCGAACCGGGCGCGGCCCTTGAACACATTGGCGTCGGTGTTGGGGTCGATGTCGCTGCGCACGCTCAGGGGCAGACGGTCCACCCAGGGCAGGCACTCATAGCTGTCCTTGAAATCGGCGTCCAGCAGAATGAAGTAGGGCTTGCCGCCGATGGTCTTGGGCAGGTAGTTCCACACCAGCACGTTCCACAGCCCCACCTGGAAGTTCAGGGCGTTGTTGGCGGTATTGGGGTCCAGGTCGCTGCCCACCGCGGCCAGCACCTGACGCTTCAGGCTGCCCACATTGGGGATCAGGATGATGTTGGGCGCCACGTCCAGCAGGTTGCCGTCGTCGTCGGTAAAGCCCTGCATCCGTTCCTGCACCGCGTCCAGGGTCTCCACGCTGAAGGCCGCCTTGAACAGGTTGGCCTGTTCAGCGCCCCGGCCGGTGATGCTGGGATGGTCGGCGGCAAACAGAGGCTTGCCGTCGGCGCAGGCGGTGGAGTACACCCGCCCGCCGAAGGTAATGCTTTCGCCCGCGCCGCCGGACAGCATCCCGGCGGCGAACTTTTCCCGGGTGCGGGCGTAGCTGGTGGCAAAGATGCCGGCGCGGCTCTTGATCTTGCCGTATTTGGCGTCCTCCACCATCTCCTGGGTCACCTCAAAGCTGGATTTCCAGGTGGTGGGCTCGATCACCTTGCTGTAGCCCTCCCGCATGCCGGTCTTGGGATAGGCGCCGTTCTCCCCCACATCCTCGAAATCGCCCAGGGCGGTCTCGCTGGTGTACTTCTCCGCAAAGTTGCGGCTGGTGTCCATGTAAAACACCTTGTCGATCATGGAAGCCCGTTCAAAGCTCTCCACGCTCTTCTGGATCACGGCCCGGATCGGCTCCTGGCTCTTGCCATAGACGCTGTCGTTCAGGCCGCTGCCTTTGGAAAAAATAATGTCTGCCATACAGTTTTATCCTCCTTTTTCTGCTTCTCTCTGCGCCCGCTGCGGGCTGTTCCGGTTCGCGGGATAAATGCCCGCCGGGCACCCCGGGCGTTGCCCGGGCCCCCGCTCTCCTCCTCTTCCCTCCGCTGCGTGTCGGGACGTCTGCGGGCTCATCGCCCCTCTTGCGAGGGCCGATTCACCTCTCAGCCGTTGCCCCGCTGCCTTTGGAAAAAATACTATCTGCCATACAGTTTTATCCTCCTTTTTCTGCTTCTCTCTGCGCCCGCTGCGGGCTGTTCCGGTTCGCGGGATCCATGCCCTCCGGGCACCCCGGGCGTTGCCCGGGCCCCCGCTCTCCTCCTCTTCCCTCCGCTGCGTGTCGGGACGTCTGCGGGCTC
>CALXIA010000028.1 GCA_944388245.1 uncultured Gemmiger sp.
GGCAGCGGCAGGACGGCCCCGCCCCCGCTTTGCGGCAGGCGCTGGCCGCCCGGCCGGAGATGGCCCCGGCCCTGGCCGCGCTGGAGCGGGCCGCCCATCCGGAGGATTTCGCCGCCCGGGACGCCGACGCCCTGGCCCGGCTGCTGGGCCCCTCCCTGCGGATCTCTCCCAGCCGGATGGAGCGGTACTATACCTGCCGCTTCGCCTATTTTCTGGAGTATGTGCTGAAGGTGAAACCCCGCAAAAAGGCGGACCTGTCCGCCGATCAGACCGGTACGCTGGTGCATTTTGTGCTGGAACAGGCGCTGCGCCGCAGCGGGCCGGGCTTTGCGGATCTGACCGGTGAGCAGCTGACCGCCCTGGCCCATACCCTGACCGAGGAGTATGTGCAGGCCAACATGCCCGGCCTGACCCGGCGGATGGAATACCGGATCGCCCGGCTGGAGGAGAACGTGGCCGCCCTGCTGGCCTATCTCCAGGAGGAGCAGCGGCAGGGCGGCTTTGCCCCCGCGGCCTTTGAAATGCCCATCGGCGCCGGCGAGGACGCGGTTCCCCCGGTGACCCTGACCACCCCGGAGGGCCAGACCATCCAGGTGATCGGCCAGATCGATCGGGTGGACACCTTCCAAAAGGACGGCCACACCTATCTGCGGGTGGTGGACTACAAGACCGGCACCAAGACCTTCAGCCTGGACGCGGTGTACAACGGCCTGAACTGCCAGATGCTGATCTATCTGTTCACCCTCACCCGGCAGGGGCCCTTTGCCGATCCGGAGCCCGCCGGGGTGGCCTACATCCTGGCCGATCCGGCCCCTCTCTCCGGCACCCGGCAGGAGGCCGCCGCGGTCCAGCCTTACCAGGTGGACGGGCTGGTGCTGCAGGACGACGCGGTGATCCTGGCCATGGATTCCGGGGCCACCGGCCGGTTCGTGCCCTTTACCTTCAACGAAAAGACCGGCCAGCCCCGGGCCACCAAGAAGCTGGCCAGCCTGGAGAAGCTGGGCCGCATCCAGCAGCACATCGACCGGCTGCTGGTGGAGATGGCCCGAGGGCTGTACGGCGGCCGCATCGAGGCCGAGGCCCATTACAAAGGGGACAGGCCCCCCTGCCGCTGGTGCGATTACCGGGCGGTATGCGGCCATGAGGAGGGTCGCCGGGAGACCCCGGTGCAGGCCCCCGACCATGTATTTGAGGAGGCGAGCGAGGAATGAGCGTGAACTGGACGCCGGCCCAGCGGCAGGCCATCGAGGCCCGGGGCGGGGCGCTGCTGATCAGCGCCGCCGCCGGCAGCGGCAAGACCGCCGTGCTGGTGGAACGGGTGGTGCGGATGCTCTGCGATCCGCTGGAGCCGGTCCGCGCCGACCGGCTGCTGATCGTGACCTTCACCAACGCCGCCGCGGCCCAGCTGCGGGCGCGCATCGGGGACGCCCTCACCGCCCGCCTGGCCGAAAACCCGGGCTCGCTGGGGCTGCGCCGCCAGCGCCTGTTGCTGCAAAAGGCCTCGATCTGCACCATCGACGCCTTCTGCCTGCAACTGCTGCAGAACCATTTTCACCAGCTGGATATCCCGCCGGACTTCACCGCCGCCGACGAGGCCGGGCTGCTGGCGCTGCAGAATGCCGCGCTGGACGAAACGCTGGAACGGGCCTATCAAGATCCGGATTTTCGCGCCTTTGCCGACCTGTACGGCCGCAGCCGCACCGACCGGGCGGCGGGGGCGGCGGTGCTCAAGATCCACGACTTTGCCCGCACCCTGCCCCATTTCGGCCATGCGCTGCAGGAACTGGGCCGGGAGTGGATGAGCGAGACCCCCTTTGCCCGCACCCGCTGGGCGGCGGTGCTGCTGGACGAGGCGGCCCGCGCCTGCCGGCAGGCGCTGCGGCTGACCCGCGCCGCCCTGGCGGTGGCCGATGGTCTGGCCGCCCCGCTGGACAAGTACGCCGCGCCGCTGCGGCAGGACGCGGAGCGGATGGAGTGCCTGGAGGGCGCCCTCGCCGCCCGGGGCTGGGACGGCGCCGCCGCCCTGGCCGCGGGCTTTGCCCAGGCGCGGCTGCCCTCGGTGCGCAACTCCGCCTGCCTGGAGACCGACCAGATCAAGACCCTGCGCAAGGAGGCCAAATCGGTCATGGACCGGCTGCCCCGGGATCTTCTGCTCTGCACCGCCGCCGAGTTTGAGGAGGACCGCCGCCGGGCCGCCCCGCTGGTGGCCGCGTTGCTGCGGGCGGTGGCGGATTTTGAAAGGACCTTTTTCGCCGCCCGGGTGGAGGAAAAGACCCTGGATTTCTCCGACTTTGAACACCTGGCCCTGCGGCTTTTGCAGAATGAGGACGGCAGCCGGACCCCTCTGGCGGAAACGGTCAGCGGCGGGTTCGATGTGGTCATGGTGGACGAGTACCAGGACACCAACGCCCTGCAGGACGCGCTCTACCACTGCCTGGCAAAGCCGGACGGGAGCAACCTGTTCTTCGTGGGAGACCTGAAGCAGAGCATCTACCGGTTCCGGCAGGCCGATCCCCAGGTGTTTCTGGACAAGCTGGCCGCCTTCCGCTCGCTGGGGCAGGGCTGGCCCGCCCGGCTGGCGCTGGACGCCAACTTCCGCAGTGCGCCGCAGGTCATCCGGGGCATCAACTACTGCTTTTCCACCCTGATGAGCCCCCGCCTGGGCGGGGTGGAATACGGGGATGGCCAGCGGCTGGTGCCCGGCGCGGACACCCATGGCTTCACGGGCAGCTGCGAGATCCAGGCCATCCCGGCCGCCGGCCCCGCCGCCGACGCGGACTACATCGCCCGGCGGATCCGGGCGATGGTGGAGGCCGGGGTCACGGTGCGGGAAGGTGGGGGAGAGCGCCCCTGCCGCTGGGAGGATTTCTGTATCCTGCTGCGCACCCGCGCCAACATGGACGTGTATCTGGCCCGGCTGGAACAGGCGGGCGCGCCGGTCTATGCCGACACCGCCGAGGACCTTCTGGAAGCGGTGCAGGTGCGCCCGGTGGCCGCCCTGCTGCGGGTGCTGGACAACCCCGCCCAGGATGTGTACCTGGCCGCGGTGATGCTCAGCGGGCTGGGCGGATTTACCCCGGACGATCTGGTGCGGCTGCGCACGGCGTTCCGGGAGGGCAGCCTGTACGGGGCGGTCAGCGCCTCGCAGGAGCCGGGGACCGCCGCCTTCTTTGCCCGGCTGCAGCAGCTGCGCCGGCTGGCCCGCACCCTGCCGGTGGACCGGCTGCTGGAGGAGATCTTTGCCCGCACCGGCTATCTGGCCGCGGTGGGGGCGATGGAGAACGGCCAGCGCCGCCGGGAGGATCTGCTGGCCTTTGCCCGCTGGGCGGGCGCCGCGGGCCGGGCGGGACTGCCCGCGCTGGTGCGCGCCATGGACGCCGCCGCCGAGGGGGAGGGCCTGCGCCAGGGCGGCGCGGGGGAGAGCCGCCCCGGCTGCGTGACCATCATGACGGTGCACCGGTCCAAAGGGCTGGAGTTCCCCATCGTCTTTGTGGCGGATACCGCCCGCCGGTTCAATCTGCGGGATCTGAGCGAGGCGCTGCTGCCCCATGCCCGGCTGGGCCTGGGGCTGGTGCTGCGCGCGCCGGGCCGGGGCGGCACCTATCCCACCGCCGCCCACCGGGCGGTGCAGCGGCAGCTGCGGGCCGAATCCCTGAGCGAGGAGATGCGGGTGCAGTACGTGGCCCTGACCCGGGCGCGGGACCGGCTCATCATCACCGTTCCCCTGGCCGATCCGGAAAAGGAGCTGGGGCGTCTGGCGGTGCGGCTGAGCGCCCTGGGCCCCGACGAGGACAGCCTGGCCCAGGCCCAGAGCCCGGGCGAGTGGTACCTGACCGCCGCGCTGCTGCATCCGGACGGCCGGGAACTGCGCACCGCCGCCGGCTGCCCGCTGCTGCCCGCCGACACCGACAGCCACATCGCCATCGGGCTGCAGGCCCCCGCCCCGGGGCAGCAGGCCGATGTGCCCGCCGGGGCAACGCCGCCCGCCGCGCCCGACCCGGCGCTGGCCGCCCGGCTGGCGGACCAGTTTGCCTGGCGGTATTTTGGCGAAGCCCTCACCCGGGTGCCTGCCAAGGTCAGCGTCACCGCCCTCACCCACGGCCAGCAGGAGACGCTGCCCGCCCGGCCCGCCTTTATGAGCAAGGGGGGGCTGTCCGGGGCGGAGCGGGGCACCGCGCTGCACGCCTTTTTGCAGCAGGCGGATCTGGCCCGGGCCGCCGCCGACCCGGCCGCGGAACTGGCCCGCCAGCGGGCCGAGCAGCGGATCGCCCCGGAACTGGCCGACCACATGGAACTGGACAAGCTGCGGACCTTCTTCGCCAGCGAACTGTTCGGCCGCATCCGCCGCGCCGACCGGGTCCTGCGGGAGTACGGCTTTATCACCGCCCTGCCCGCCGAGCGGGTGGCGGGGGAGGAGGATCCCGCCCTGGCAGGGGCGCAGACCCTGGTACAGGGGGTGGCCGATCTGGTGCTGCTCTTTTCCGACCACGCCGAGATCGTGGATTACAAGACCGACCGGCATGTCACGCCGGAGGAACTGGTCCGCCGTTACGCCGCCCAGCTGCGGCTCTACGCCGGCGCGCTGGCCGCCCGCCTGCCGGTGCCGGTGACCCGCTGCACCCTCTACAGCTTTTCGCTGGGGCGGGAGATCGATCTGCCCGCCGCGCCTGCCGGAAACTGGCAGAAGACGGGCCCTGGCGAAGCGCGGCGAAATATGGTATAATAAACCGAATTTACGCCCCGCCAAAGGAGGAGCCCCATGCCCGCTGCTGTCAAAGAACGCACCCGCCTGCGTCTGCCCGCCCTGCCCCGCGCGGCGGTCGTCTGGCTGATCTGCCTGGCCAGCGCGCTGGCGGCGCTGCTGGTCTGTTCCCTATCCTCGCCGCTCTACGCCACCAACGACTGGATCGACGCCAACGCCTACCTGACCATCGGCCGCGCCATGCTGCACGGCCAGGTGCCCTACCGGGATCTGGTGGACCACAAAGGCCCGCTGCTCTATCTTCTGCACATGCTGGCCGCGCTGGTGCAGCCGAACGGCTTCTTCGGCGTGTTTGTGTGGGAGGTGGCCGCCGGCACGGTCTTCTGCCGCTGGGCGGTCAAGCTGGCCGCCCTGTTTGCCGACGGTCCGGCCGCCCTGCTGGCCGCGCCGGTCTCGGCGGCGGTGGTCTACACCCTGCCCGCCTTCAGCAAGGGGGACAGCGCCGAGGAGTTCGCGCTGCCCCTGCTGCTGATCGCCCTGTATGACCTGACGCGGGTCATGCTGGACGGCGGCCGCCCCGTCACCCGGGGGATGCTGCTGCGCAACGGCGCGCTGGCCGGGGTGCTCTTCTGGACCAAGTATACCCTGCTGGGGGTGCACTTTGCGTTTATGGCCTGCCTGTTTGTGGAGCTGCTGGCCTTTCGCCGCCAGATCGCCCGGGCCTTTGCGGCCTGCGGCTGGTTTTTGCTGGGCATGGCGGCGCCCGCTGTGCCGGTGCTGGCCTATTTCGCCGCCAACCGGGCGCTGGGCAGCTTGTGGGAGGTCTATTTCTACAACAACCTGTTTCGCTATTCCGATCTCACCGGCGGGGTGCTCAACCGGCTGATCCGGGTGGAGATGCTGCTGAGCGAAACCCTGGTGAACAACGGGATGCTGGGCGCGGCGTTTTTCGCCGGGGTCGCCCTGGTGGCCCTGTGCGCGCGGCTGCCGGTGCGCGGGCGGCTGTATCTGGCGGTCGCCGCCGGCTGCGCGGCGCTGTTCATCTGGGGCGGCGGCGCCTACTGGGACTATTACGGCCTACCGCTGGCCGCCTTTGTGCCGCTGGCGCTGGCTATGCTGCTGCCGGCGGTGCCGCAGCGGGCCACCGGCTGGCTGGCGGGGGCGCTGGCCGCCGCGCTCTGCCTGGTGTGGGTGTGGATCTACACCCCCAACCGGGCCCAGATGGGCCTGCGGCTGGAGGACCGGGTCCAGACCCGGTTCGCGGCCCTCATCAACCAGACCCCCGACGCCTCGATCCTGGACTGGGGCGCGGTGGACAGCGGCTTTTACACCGCGGCGGGGCTGGACCCGCAGTTCCGGTACTTCATCCACACCAACGCCGAGGGCCCCGAGGCCGACGAGGCGCGGCTGGCGGCCATCCGAAACGGGGAGTTCGATTACATAATCGTGCGGGATTTCGACGACTGGGAGGGTGAATTGCCCGAAAACTATCAGGTCCTGCTGGCCCACTACGAGGTCGTGACGGTGGAGTACCAGGAGACCGAGGGGGTGCAGCGGCCCTATACCCTGCTGCGCCGCCGGGCCGCCTGAGCAAAATTCCCGCAAAAACCGCTTGACACCCCGCGGCGCGTGTGCTATGATAGACCGGTAAAGAAAGCAGCAGTCGGCTTGCCGCCGCGCTCACCTTGCGGTCGATTTACGGCCCGGGTCATACGGTATGAGCCTTTTTGGGGCGTATCACGTGTGGTACTGCGCGCGGCTGCTGTTCGGCAGCCGCGTTTTTTCTTGTGTATTGGCCACAGATTTTGTTTTGCGTTGGAGGTGTATTACAATCGCTACGAACGGCAAGAAGGAACTGGAGATCAACGAGGCTATTCGTGATCGTGAAGTGCGCGTCATCGCGGAAGACGGCAGCCAGCTGGGTGTATTGAGCACCCGCGAGGCGCTGCGCATGGCCGAGGAAAAGAACCTGGACCTGGTGAAGATCGCCCCGCAGGCGCAGCCCCCGGTGTGCAAGTTCCTGGACTACGGCAAGTACCGCTTTGAACAGCAGAAACGCGAAAAGGAAGCCAAAAAGAACCAAAAGGTGATCGACGTCAAGGAGATCCGCCTTTCGCTGAACATCGACACGAATGACTTCAACACCAAGGTGAACCAGGCCGCGAAATTCCTCAAGGCAGGGCACAAGCTGAAGGTGTCGATCCGCTTCCGCGGCCGCGAAATGGCGCACACCAATCTGGGCCTGGAGGTCCACAAGCGGTTTGCCGAGGCGCTGCCCGGCGCCGTGGTGGACAAACAGCCCAAGCTGGAGGGCCGCAGCATGCTCATGTTCATGAGCCCCGCCCCCAACCAGAACAAGTAAATTCTTTAGGAGGAACTGACAATGCCTAAGATCAAGACCCATTCCGGTGCGAAAAAACGCTTTAAGCTCACCAAGAACGGCAAGGTGAAGCGCGGCCACGCGTTCCGCAGCCACATCCTCACCAAGAAGACCACCAAGCTGAAACGCGGCTTCCGCAAGAGCAGCTATGCGGACAAGACCAACAGCGCCGCCGTCAAGCGCATGCTGCCCTACGCCTGAGCGTAAGGTCCAGCGGCTTCTTACCCCGGCGGCCCGGCGACAACAACAGGGCCGCCCCCCAAGATTGTGACTGAAAAGGAGATAGAAACAAATGGCTCGTATCAAAGGCGCGATGATGACCCGCAAACGTCGGAAAAAGACCCTGAAGCTGGCCAAGGGGTATTATGGCAGCAAGTCCAAGCATTTTAAGATGGCCAAACAGCAGGTCATGAAGAGCGGCAACTACGCCTTCATCGGCCGCAAGCAGAAGAAGCGCCAGTTCCGCAACCTGTGGATCACCCGCATCAACAACGCGGTCCGTCCTCTGGGCATGAACTACTCCAGCTTCATGAACGGCCTGAAGAAGTCCGGTGTGGAGCTGAACCGCAAGATGCTCAGCGAGCTGGCCATCCACGATCCCCAGAGCTTCGCCGCCCTGGTGGAGACCGCCAAGAAGGCCCTGTAATCACGTCAAGCGAAACGCCCGCGCCTTGTGCGCGCGGGCGTCGCTTTTGTATTTGCCCCTTTTTGCCACCAAATTCGACACAGAAGGGTCGGACGTCATGCAGCAGCCGGACATCACCAGCCGGGACAACGCCCGGATCAAATACGCCTGCAAGCTGGCACAGAGCGCAGCCTTCCGCCAATCGGAGCGATCCTTTCTGGCGGAGGGCTCAAAGCTCTGCCTGGAACTTGCCAAAACCTGCCCATTAAAGGTATGCTATACTACGGCCCGGGCGCTGGAGCACACCCCCGCCCTGGCCTCCCTTGCCGCCGAGCGTTACACCATTGCCGACCATGTGGCCGAAAAGCTGGCCGGCGTGCCCTCCAGCCAGGGGGTGTTCGGGGTGTTCGGGTTCCCGCCGCCCGCCGTCTGGCCGGTCCCGGGCGGGCGGTATCTGGCGCTGGAAAACGTGCAGGACCCGGGCAACGTGGGGGCGCTGGTGCGCAGCGCCGCCGCCTTCGGCTACGACGCGGTGCTGCTGGGCGGCTCCTGCGCCGATCCTTTTTCCCCCAAGACCCTGCGGGCTTCCATGGGGGCCTGCGGCCGCCTGCCGCTGGCGAAGGTGCCGGTGCTGGCGGACGGCCTGGCCGAAATGCGGGCGGCGGGGATCAGCTGCCTGGCCGCCGCCCTGTACCACAGCCGCCCGCTGGATGAGATCGACCCGGCCCGCCCCGGCGGGATCTGCCTGGTGATCGGCAGCGAGGGCCAGGGCCTGACCGACGCGGCCATCGCCGCCTGCGACGCGGCGGTGCGCATCCCCATCAGCCCCCTGGTGGAGAGTTTGAACGCCAGCGTGGCGGGCAGCGTGCTGCTGTGGCATTTCCGCCGGGGAGGTGCGTGATGGACGCGGAACGTTGCTGGCTGTGGCTGGCCCGGGTGCTGGGCCCCGCCGCCGAAAACGCCGCCGATCTGCTGGCGGCGTACGGGGACGCACCGACGGTGCTGCAGGCCCGCTTTACCGAGGATTTTTCCGCTCTTCTCACCCCGCCCCAGCTGGAACGGCTGCACAGCCTGGACCCGGCGGACGGCGACCGGGAACTGGCCGCCTGCCGCCGGCTGGGGGTGCAGCTGTTGTACCCGAGCCATCCCGACTATCCGGTGGCCTTTCTGGCGATCCCGGACCTGCCGGTGCTGCTCTACGCCACCGGCGAGCCCGGGCAGCTGACCGGCCGCCTTTTGGTGGGGATGGTGGGCAGCCGCCGGCCCAGCCCCTACGGGGTGGAGGCCGCCGCCCGGCTGGGCGGTGAACTGGCCGCCGGCGGCGCGGTGCTGGTGAGCGGCCTGGCCGACGGGCTGGACAGCCAGGCCCACGCCGCCGCCCTGAACGCGGGCGAACTCACGGTGGGGGTGCTGGGCTGCACCATCGACAAGACCTACCCCGCCTCTAACCGGGTGCTGCGGGGCCGCATCGAGCGGCAGGGGGCGGTGTTCAGCGAATACGGCCCCGGCGCCCAGACCTTCCCCGCCAGCTTTTTGCAGCGCAACCGGCTGATCGCCGCGCTGAGCGACGCGCTGGTGGTGGTGGAGGCCCGCCACAAAAGCGGCACCATGAGCACCGTGCGCCATGCGCAGCGGTACGGCCGGCCGGTGTACGCGGTGCCGGGCAGCATCTTCAGCACCCTGAGCGAGGGCACCAACGCTCTGCTGGCCGAGGGCCGGGCCCGGGCGATCTGCCGGGGCGCGGATCTGCTGGAGCCGCTGGGCCTTGCCGCCCCCGCCGCGGCCAAACCCCGCCGTGCGCCGCGCCCCGCCGGGGACGCGGGCCGGGTGCTGGCCCTGCTGGGGCCCACCCCCAAGGGCTTTGAACAACTTTTGCAGGAAAGCGCGCTGAGCGCGGGCGCCCTTCTGGCCGCCCTCACCCAGCTGGAACTGGCCGGGCGCATCGACGCTCTGGCCGGCCGCCGCTACCAGCGGCGCGGATAAATCAACAAGAAGGAGACGACTATGGCAAAGCTTGTCATCGTGGAGTCGCCCGCCAAGGCCAAGACCATCGGCAAATATCTGGGCGACGGCTATGAAGTGACCGCCAGTATGGGTCACATCCGGGATCTGCCCGCCAGCCAGATGGGCATCGACGTGGAGCACGACTATACCCCGCAATATATCAGCATCAAGGGCAAGGAAAAGCTCATCAAGGAACTGAAAGCCGCCGCCAAAAAGGCCGACCAGGTCTATCTGGCCACCGACCCGGACCGGGAAGGGGAGGCCATCAGCTGGCATCTGGCCAACATTTTGGGCCTGCCGCTGGACGCCCCCGACCGGGTCACCTTTGGAGAGATCACCAAAAAAGGGGTGCAGGAGGGCATGGCCCATCCCCGCACCATCGACACCAATCTGTTCAACGCCCAGCAGGCCCGCCGTGTACTGGACCGGCTGGTGGGCTATAAGCTGAGCCCCTTTTTGTGGCGCAAGGTGCGCCGCGGGCTCTCCGCCGGCCGGGTGCAGAGCGTGGCCGTGCGGCTGATCGTGGACCGGGAAAAGGAGATCGAGGCCTTCCAGCCGGAGGAATACTGGAACCTGGACGCGCTGCTCTCTCCGCCGGACAGCGCCCGCAAGTTCACCGCCCGGCTCACCTCCACCGCCGCCGGCAAGAAGCTGACGGTCAAAAACGGCGAGCAGGCCGAGGCCATCCGCGCCTCGCTGGAGGGCAAGGACTACACCGTTACCAGCCTGGAAAAGGGCACCCGCAAAAAGGTGCCCGCGCCCCCCTTTATCACCAGTACCCTGCAGCAGGAGGCCAGCCGCCGGCTGGGCTTCACCGCCGCCCGCACCATGCGCGCCGCCCAGACTCTGTACGAAGGCGTGGAGGTGGCCGGCCACGGCATGATGGGTCTGATCACCTACATGCGTACCGACAGCCTGCGGGTGTCGGACGAGGCGGTGGCCGGGGCCAAGGCCTATATTGGCGAGCGCTGGGGCCAGGACTACGTCTGCACCTACAAGCGCACCTATAAGACCAAGAGCGCCACCGCCGCCCAGGACGCCCACGAGGCGATCCGGCCCAGCGTGCCCTCCCTGACCCCCGACGAGGTGGACAAGAGCATCTCCGGCGACACCGCCAAGCTCTACCGCCTGATCTGGAGCCGGTTCATCGCCAGCCAGATGAGCGATTGTCTGCAGGACACCGTCAGCGTGGGCATCACCGCCGGGGACTATCTGTTCCGGGCCAGCGGCTATGTGGTCACCTTCGAGGGCTTCACCGCCCTGTACGAGGAGGCCACCGACGAAAAGGAAAAGAAGGAGACCGCCCTGCCCCCGCTGGAGAAGGACCAGGTGCTGAAGCTGCGGGAACTCAAGAGCGAACAGAAGTTCACCCAGCCCCCGGCCCGGTACACCGAGGCCAGCCTGATCCGGGCGCTGGAGGAGAACGGCATCGGCCGCCCCTCCACCTACGCCCCCACCATCAGCACCGTCATCGACCGGGGCTATGTGGAGCGGGATCAGAAAAAGCTCAAACCCACCCTGCTGGGGCGCACCATCAACGAACTGATGCTGGAGCAGTTCCCCGACATCGTGGACGTGGGCTTCTCCGCCGAGATGGAACGAAACCTGGATAAGGTGGAGAGCGGCCAGGCCGACTGGCGGCAGACGGTGGACACCTTCTATAAGGGGTTTGAGAAGTCGCTGGAGCAGGCCGAGAAGAACATGGAAGGCAAGAAGGTCAAGGTGCCGGACGAGGAGAGCGACGAGATCTGCGAGAAGTGCGGCCGCCGCATGGTCATCAAGACCGGCCGGTACGGCAAGTTCCTGGCCTGCCCGGGCTTTCCGGAGTGCCAGAACACCAAGCGGCTGGTCAAGGATACCGGCGGCCGCTGCCCCAAGTGCGGCGGGCGGATGCTGCAGCGCCGCAGCGCCAAGGGCCGGGTCTACTACGGCTGCGAGGGCTATCCCCAGTGCGATTTCATGACCTGGGACGAGCCGGTGCCCGACACCTGCGACAAGTGCGGCGCCACCCTGTTCAAGAAGGGCGGCAAACTCTACTGCGCCAAAGAGGGCTGCGGCTTTGAGAAACCGGTGCGCAAGGGGGAGAGCCATGAGTAAGGTCCGTGTGCTGGGCGCCGGGCTGGCGGGCTGTGAAGCCGCCCTCTGGCTGGCCGCCCGCGGGGTGGAGGTGGAACTGTGGGAGCAGAAGCCCCTGCATTTTTCCCCCGCCCATAAGAGCGAGGGCTTCGCGGAGCTGGTCTGTTCCAACAGCCTGAAAGCCGACCGGCTGGACTCCGCCTCCGGCCTGCTCAAGGCCGAGATGCGGCTGCTGGGCAGCCACATCCTGCCCGCCGCCGACGAGGCACGGGTGGCCGCCGGCGGCGCGCTGGCGGTGGACCGGGACCGGTTCAGCGCCCTGGTCACCCAGGCGGTCACCGCCTGCCCCGGGATCACCCTGCGCCGGCAGGTGGCCGATACCCTGACCCCCGACCCGGGCTTTCCCACCCTGGTGGCCACCGGCCCGCTGACCGAGGAGCCCCTGGCCGGGCAGATCGCCCGGCTCACCGGCGGGGCGAGCCTGTCCTTCTACGACGCGGCGGCCCCCATCGTCACCGCCGAGAGCCTGGACAGAAGCCGTATCTTCGCGGCCAGCCGGTACGACCGGGGGGACGCGGACTATCTGAACTGCCCCTTTAATAAAGAGGAATACGAGGCCTTCCACGCCGCGCTGGTGGGCGCCGAGCGGGCGCCCCTCCACGGCTTCGACGGGCCGGTCACCGTCTACGAGGGCTGCATGCCTATCGAGATCATGGCCGCCCGCGGGGCGGATACCATGCGGTTCGGCCCGCTGCGCCCGGTGGGCCTGCGGGATCCGGCCACCGGCCACCGGCCCTGGGCCAACGTGCAGCTGCGCCGGGAGAACGCCGAGGGCACCCTCTTCAACATCGTGGGGTTCCAGACCAACCTGAAGTTCGGTGAACAAAAGCGGGTGTTCCGGATGATCCCGGGCCTGGAAAACGCCGAGTTTGCCCGGTATGGGGTCATGCACCGGAACACCTTTCTGAACAGCCCCCAGGTGCTGGGGCCGGATCTGCAGCTGAAGGAGCATCCGGGCGTCTGGTTCGCCGGGCAGATCACCGGCTTTGAGGGCTATATGGAGAGCGCCGCCTGCGGCCTGCTGGCGGCCCGGCAGATCTGGGCCGCGCTGAGCGGCCGCGCTCTGCCGCCCCTGCCCGCCGACACCATGTGCGGGGCGCTGACCGGCTATATCACCGCCCCCAACACAAACTTCCAGCCCATGGGGGCCAATATGGGGCTGCTGCCCCCGCTGGCCGAGCCGGTGCGGGACAAGCGGCTGCGGTACGCCGCCCTGGCCGACCGGGCTGTGGCTTCCATGAAGAACTGGCTGGGCGAGGCCGGCGGCGAGGGCTGACAAAACAGGAGAACCAATATGAAAGTCTATATAAAGGGGAGGAGCAAGGTGAAGATCATCGTAGACGCCATGGGCGGCGACAACGCCCCCGCGGAAATTCTCAAGGGCATCTGCGCCGCCCGGCGCTTCCGCGTGCAGCTGGCAGCGGTGGGCCGGGTGGAAGAGATGCAGGCCTGCGCCAAGGAACAGGGCCTGGATCTGACCGGCATCGAACTGGTGAACGCCAGCGAGGTCATCGAGATGTGCGACGAGCCCGCCCGGGCCATCCGCCGCAAAAAGGACTCCAGCCTGGTGGTGGGGCTGCGGATGCTGGCCGAGGGCCAGGGCGACGCCTTTGTCTCGGCCGGGTCCACCGGCGCGCTGCATGTGGGCAGCAGCCTGATCGTGCGCACCATCAAGGGGGTCAAGCGCCCGGCGCTGGCCAGCGTCATCCCCGGGGCCAAAAAGCCCTACCTGCTCATGGACTGCGGCGCCAACGTGGAGTGCCGCCCCGCCATGCTGGAGGCCTTCGGCGTGATGGGCAGCGTGTATATGAACAAGGTCATGGGGGTGGCAAGCCCTGCCGTGGCGCTGGTGAACAACGGCGCCGAGGAGACCAAGGGCACCCCCCTGTATAAAGAGGCCCACCAGCGGCTCAAGGCCAACACCGCCATCCGGTTCGTGGGCAACATCGAGCCCCGGGATATCCCCTCCGGCGACGCGGACGTGGTGGTCTGCGACGGGTTCACCGGCAATGTGATCCTGAAACTCACCGAGGGCCTGGCCCGCAGCCTGCTGGGCATGGTCAAGCAGATCATGACCGCCAGCCCGCTCACCAAGCTGGGCGCCATGACCATGCTGGGCGGCATGAAACAGCTGAAAAAGAAGATGGACAGCGAAGAGGTGGGCGGCGCGCCGCTGCTGGGCACCGCCCGGCCGGTGATCAAGGCCCACGGCAGCAGCAAGGCCCGGGGGATCGAGAACGCGATCCGCCAGGCGGTGATCTGCGTGGAGAACGATATGGTGGGCACCATGGCCGCCGCCCTGGCTCAGGCTGCCCCCGCGGACGAGGAAGAATAACTATGCATCCTTTGGAAAAAACCATCGGCTATACCTTCAAGGATCCCACCCTGCTCCAGACCGCCCTCACCCACACCAGCTACGCCAACGAGAGCCGGGTGCCGGTGCACCACAACGAACGGCTGGAATTTTTGGGGGACAGCGTGCTCTCCATCGTGGTGGCGGACCATCTGTTCCACCAGTGGAAGGACCGGCCGGAAGGGGAACTGACCCGCGCCCGGGCAAGCCTTGTGTGTGAGAGCGCTCTGTTCAACTTTGCCCAGGAGATCGAACTGGGCCGGTATCTGCGCCTGGGCAAAGGGGAGGAGCGCTGCGGCGGCCGCACCCGGCCCAGCGTGGTGTCCGACGCTTTTGAGGCCCTGATCGCGGCGCTGTATCTGGACGGGGGCATCGAGGTGGCCCGCGCGTTTATTCTGCCCTTCATCACCGAGGGCAAGACCGCCGAGGCCGATTACAAGACCCAGCTGCAGGAGGTCATCCAGCAGAACCCGGAGGAGCGGCTGCGCTACGAGGTGGAGCAGGAGACCGGCCCCGACCACGACAAGCGGTTCGTGGTGGCGGTGTATCTGAACTCCAACTGCATCGGCCGGGGGTCCGGCCACAGCAAAAAGGCGGCCGAACAGCACGCCGCCCGGGAGGCGCTGGCCCTGATGGGGCTGGCCCCCTGATCCGTTTAGATTAGGAGCGCGCGAATGGTATTACAGGAACTGGAGATCCAGGGATTCAAGAGTTTCCCGGATCGCACCAAGATCAAGATCGGGCCGGGCATCACCGCCGTGGTGGGGCCCAACGGTTCCGGCAAGAGCAATATATCCGACGCCATCCGCTGGGTGCTGGGCGAGACCAGTTCCAAGCAGCTGCGGGGCGCGGGCAAGATGGAGGACGTGATCTTCGGCGGCACCCAGACCCGGGGCGCCATGGGTTACGCCATGGTCAACCTGACGCTGGACAACCGGGAACGCCGCCTGGACATAGACGCGGACCAGGTGACCATCGGCCGCCGGTACTATCGCAGCGGCGAGAGCGACTATACCATCAACGGCCAGAACGTGCGGCTCAAGGATATCTATGAGCTGTTTCTGGATACCGGCCTGGGCCGGGACGGCTACTCCATCATCGGCCAGGGCCGCATCGCGGAGATCGTGGGCGCCAAGAGCAACGAGCGCCGGGAGATCTTTGAAGAGGCCTCCGGCATCGCCCGCTACCGGTACCGGAAAAACGAGGCCGAGCGCCGCCTGGCCGGGGCCGAGGACAACCTGGTGCGGCTGCGGGACATTCTGGCCGAACTGGAATCCCGGGTGGGCCCTCTGGAAAAGGAGAGCAAAAAGGCGCAGCAGTTTCTGGAACTGAGCGCCCGGCGCAAGGAGCGGGAGATCACCCTCTGGGTGGACAACATCCGCCGCAGCCGGGAAACGGTGCGGGAACAGCAGCGCCGGTTTGAGACCGCCCAGGCGGACTACGATCGCCTGACCGCCGAACTGGAGGCCATCGACGCCGAGACCGAGGAGATCCGCCGCCGGGTGCAGCAGTACACGGTGGAGATCGAGCGGCGCAACGCGGACATCCGGGCCATCACCGAGGAGATGGCCGGCAGCGACAGCCGCATCGCCGTGCTGAACAACGACATTGAACACAACGAGAACACCATCGCCTCCCTGCGCGGAGAGATCGAGCAGGGCGAGGCGGGCAAAGAGGCCATCGCGGCCCAGATCGCGGAAAAGCAGGCCGCCTGCGAAGAGGCCGCCGCCCGCTGCCGCGAGTTGGACGAGGCGATCGACCGGCTGGAGGAGCGGCTGCGCCAGATCCAGGAGGGCAGCCAGGCCAGCGGCGAGCGCCGGGGTCAGCTGACCGCCCGGCTGGCGGAACTGACCGACCGGCAGACCGGCCTGCGGGTGCAGGCGGCGTCCGCCGCCGGCGCCGGCGAACAGGCCCGGGAACGGCAGACCGCCGCCGCCGCGGAACTGGAATCCGCCCGCGCCCAGCGGGAGAGCCTGCGCGCCGAACAGGCCGACACCGAGACCTATCTGGCCCAGGTGTGCGACACCGTCACCCGGCTGGAAAACATCCAGGGCGGCCTGCAGCTGAAGCTGGACAGCCGCCGCCGTCAGCTGGAACAGGCCGACGCGGCCGAACAGGCGCTGCAGCGCCAGGCCGAGGCCGCCCAGCAGCGGCTGCAGGTGCTGCGGGACCTGGAGCGGAACATGGACGGCTTCCAGCAGAGCGTCAAGACGGTCATGCGGGCCGCCCGGGAACGGCGGCTGCGGGGGATCATCGGTCCGGTGGGCACCGTGCTCACGGTGGAGCCGGGCTACGAGGTGGCCATCGAGACCGCCCTGGGCTTTGCCATGCAGAACATCGTGGTGGAGGGGGAGACCTCCGCCAAGGCCGCCATCGCCTTTTTGCGGGACAGCAAGGCCGGCCGGGCCACCTTCCTGCCGCTGGACACGGTGCAGGGCAGCCGGTTCTCCGGCCCGCTGCCCGCCGGCGCCCGTCTGGCCGCCGACCTGGTCCACGCCGACGCCCGCTACGCCGCTGTGGTGGATAACCTGCTGGGCCGCATTCTGGTGGTGGAGGACATCAACGAGGCCAGCCGCGCCGCCCGCCAGCTGCACTACCGCAACCGGGTGGTCACGGTGGACGGCCAGGTGGTCAACGCAGGCGGCTCCTTCACCGGCGGCAGCGTGTCCCGGTCCGCCGGGGTGTTCAGCCGCAAGCAGGAGATCGACGAGCTGAAGGCCAAACTGGACGCCCTGGACAAAAAGCAGGAGCAGGCCCGGGAGACCACCGACAAATGGAAGGCCGAGGTGGATTCCCTCACCGCGGAACTCACCGCCACCGGCAGCGAAGCCATCACCGCCGGCGGGGACAAGATCCGGGCCGAGATGGAGGCCGAGCGGCTGAAAAACGCCCTGGCCCAGGCGGACGAGACCCTGGCCGCCCTGGAGAGCGAGAACGAACAGCTGGCCCGCCGCATCGAGGCCGCCCGCGCCCAGGCGCAGACTGCCGCCGACGAGGACGCCCGGCTGGGGGAGGAGATCGGCCATCTGGAGGCCCAGCTGGCCGACCTGGCCGGCAGCGACGACGAGTTCCTGGCCACCCGGGCCCGCCTGTCGGAGGAACTCAGCGAAAAGCGGCTGGCCCGTCTGGCCGCCGAAAAGGACGGGGACATGCACCGGGCCGCCATTGAAAACCTGGAGAGCCGCACCGGCGAGAACGCCGCCCGCGCCCGGGAACTGGCGCGCAGCATCGGCGCGCTGGAGGCCCTGAACGAAAAAAACCGGGCGGATGTGGCCGCCATCCAGGCGGAAAAGAACGCCGCCAATGAGAAAATCGACCAGGTGGAGCGTGCCATCCGCGCCGCCACCGAAGCCCGCATGGTGCAGGAGGGGCTGACCACACGGCAGTCCCAGCAGTCCCGCGCGGTCACCGACCAGCGGGAGAAGATGAGCCAGGAGATGGCCCGCCTGACCGAGCGCAAGGCCGCCGCCGAGACCGACTACGACCAGACGGTGGCCAAACTCTGGGAGGAGTACCAGCTGACCCCCCACGACGCCGAGGGCCAGTGCGTGCCCTTTGAGAGCGCCGCCGACCTGCGCCGGGAGGTGCAGGAACTGCGGGGCAAGATCCGGGCGTTGGGCAACGTGAACGTGGGCGCCATTGAGGAATACGCCGAGGTCAGCGAGCGGTTTGAGTTCCTGCGCGGCCAGGTGCGGGACGTGGAGAAGAGCAAGGCCGAACTGACCCGCCTGATCGCGGAACTGGCCGGCGAGATGAAGGAGATCTTCACCGCCAACTTCAAGCAGATCAACATCAACTTTTCCCGCATCTTCGCGGAACTGTTCGGCGGCGGCACCGCCCGGCTCACCCTCTCCGACGAGGAGAACGTGCTGGAGAGCGGCATCGAGATCCAGGTCTCCCCGCCGGGCAAGGTCATCAAGAACCTGGCGGCGCTCTCCGGCGGCGAGCAGTCGCTGGTGGCCATCGCCATCTACTTCGCCATCCTGGCGGTGAACCCGGCGCCCTTCTGCATCCTGGACGAGATCGAGGCCGCCCTGGACGATGTGAACGTGGTCCGGTACGCCCAGTACCTGCGCCGCATCTCCGACCGCACCCAGTTCATCGTCATCACCCACCGGCGCGGCACCATGGAGGCCGCCGACGTGCTCTACGGCGTGACCATGCAGGAGGACGGGGTGTCCAAGCTGCTGCGCCTGGACCTGGACGAGGTGGACGCCACCCTGGTATCCTGATTTTCGTAAGGAGGTTTTCCTCATGGGCCTGTTTGGCAACAAGAAAAAACTGGACGACGGCCTGAAAAAGACCCGCACGGGCTTCTTCGGCGCCATCCGCAACAAACTGATCGGCAGCCAGATCACCGACGATCTCTACGACGAGCTGGAGGAGCAGCTGATCCTGGCCGACGTGGGGGCGGACACTGCCTTTTCGCTGGTGGAGCAGCTGCGCCGCACGGTGGAAAGCCGCCGCATCCGCACCGGCGAAGAGGCGCTGGAGACCCTGAAGGAACTGGTGGCCCAGCATCTGACCGCCGACCGGCCGCTGGATCTGTCCGGCCACCCGGCGGTGGTGCTGGTGATCGGGGTCAACGGGGTGGGCAAGACCACCAGCATCGCCAAGCTGGCCGCCCTCTACAAGGGCCAGGGCCGCAAGGTGCTGCTGGCCGCGGGGGATACCTTCCGCGCCGCCGCCACCGAGCAGCTGGAGGTCTGGGCCGGCCGGGCCGGGGTGCCCATCGTCAAGGCGGGCGAGGGGGCCGACCCCGCCGCCGTGGTCTTCGACGCGGTCAAGTCCGCCGAGGCCCGGGGCTACGACCTGGTCATCTGTGACACCGCCGGCCGGCTGCACAACAAAAAGAACCTGATGGACGAGCTGTCCAAGATCAGCCGCTCGGTGAAGAAGGCCAGCGAGAGCGCCAGTGTGGAGACCTTCCTGGTGCTGGACGCCATCACCGGCCAGAACGCCATCAGCCAGGCCGCCCAGTTCATCGACGCCGCCGGGGCCACCGGCATCATCCTCACCAAGCTGGACGGCACCGCCAAAGGCGGCAGCGTCATCGCAGTCAAGGACAAGCTGGGCCTGCCGGTCCGGTTCGTGGGGGTGGGCGAAGGGATCGACGATCTGATGGAGTTCGATCCCAAAGCCTTTGCCGACGGATTGCTGGGCAGCGAGAGCTGACCATGGGCAAATTTTCAAAAAATTCACAAACGGCTGCGTCCATCCGCGCCGTCTGATTCGTATGTAAGAAAGGAATCCGCCATGCTGATCTGCGCCGCCACCGGCAACGCCAGCAAACTCAAGGAACTGCGCCGCATCCTGGAGGCCCAGGGCCATCAGGTCAAGAGCCAGAAGGAACTGGGCATCACCTGTGAGCCGGAGGAGACCGGCGCCACCTTTTCCGAGAATGCCCGCATCAAGGCCCGGACCATCAGCGCCCTGGCCGGCCTGCCCACCGTGGCCGACGATTCCGGCCTGGAGGTGGACGCGCTGAACGGCGCGCCCGGCGTGTACAGCGCCCGGTACTGCGGCCGCCACGGGGACGACGAGGCCAACAACGACAAGCTGCTGGCCGCCCTGGCCGACGTGCCCGAGGGGCAGCGGGCCGCCCGTTTTGTGTCGGCGGTCTGCCTGTGGCTGCCCGACGGGCGGGACCTGGTGGTTCTGGGCGAGTGCCCGGGCCGGGTGATCTTTGAGCGCCGGGGCACCAACGGCTTCGGCTACGATCCGCTTTTTGTGCCCGACCGGGTGGGCCTGCCCGACGGCTCCACCCGCCCCAATACGGAGGGCCTGACCTACGCCGAACTGGCCGATGAGCAGAAGGACGCCATCAGCCACCGGGGCCAGGCCCTGGCCCGGCTGCGGCAGGCGCTGCCGGCGTTTCTGGCCGGGCAGGATTGACCGCTTTTATGCCCAGCGCCGCCGCGGCGCGCGAGTTTTGACAAGGAGAACAGTATGCTTACCAGCAAACAGCGGGCGGCCCTGCGCGGCGCCGCCAACACCCTGGACCCGGTCTTTCAGGTGGGAAAAGGGGAGATCGACGAGACCCTGATCCGCTCCACCGCCGACTGCCTGGCGGCCCGGGAACTGATCAAGATGAAGGTGCTGGACAACAGCCTGTACAGCGCCAAAGAGGCCGCCGGCATCCTGGCCGAGGCCACCGGCGCTGAGGTGGTGCAGGTGATCGGCTCCAAATTCGTGCTCTTTCTGCAAAAGGATAAGGACAGCAAGTTCACCGAGATTCTGAAATAAAAGGCGGCGTTTGTTATGCGAGTTCTGCTGTTTGGGGGCACCTTCGACCCGCCTCACAACGGCCATATCCATCTGCTGCAGCAGGCCATCCGGGCCGTCGCGCCCGACTGGGTGGTGGTGATGCCCGCCTGTCTGCCGCCCCACAAGGCCCCCAGCGCCACCGCGCCGGACCTGCGGCTGGCCATGTGCCGCTGCTTTGAACCCATCTTCCCCGATCTGGAGGTCAGCAGCTGGGAGATCGAACAGGGCGGCGCCAGCTACACCATCGACACGGTGGCCATGCTGGAACGGCGGTTCCCCGGCGCCCAGATCTTCCTCACGGTGGGCAGCGACATGCTGCTCTCCTTCACCGAATGGAAGGACTGGCGGCAGCTGCTGGCCCGCACCATCCTGGTGGCGCAGAGCCGCCGGGAAGGGGATGAAGCCCAGCTGCAGCAGGCGGCCAAAGAGCTGGAGGCAAAGGGCGGCCGGGTGGTGCTGGCCGGCGGCGCGCCGCTGGAGATCTCCAGCAGCGAGATCCGCAGCGGTCACGGCCGCAAGCGCATCCCGCCCCAGGCCCGGGAGGTCATCCGCCGGTACGATCTCTACCGGCCGCACCCGCCCATCTCGATCGAGGGCGCCCGCCGCCTGGCCAAGCGCACCCTGAGCGAGAAACGCTACACCCACACCCTCAATGTGAAGAAGCTGGCGGTCAAGCTGGCCAAACAGTACGGAGCCGACCCGGACAAGGCCACTCTGGCCGCTCTGCTGCACGATATCGCCAAGGAACGGCCCAAGGCGGAATTATTGCAGATATTGCAGGATAATGCTATAATAGCAAAAGGTGCCGCCCAGCGGCCGATGCCGGTATGGCACGGGATCTGCGCGGCGCTTCTGGCACGGCATCGGTGGGGTGTTGAGGACGAGGAGGTCCTGAGCGCCATCGCCAACCACACGGCCGGAAAACCGGGCATGTCCCGGCTGGACAAGATCATCTACCTGGCCGATATGTGCAGCGCCGAGCGTACCTATCCGGAAGCGGACGGCCTGCGCGCGCTGCTGGCACAGGACCTGGACCGGGCCATGGCGGTGAGCCTGGAGCAGAATCTGTTGTGGATGCGCCAGCAGAACAAGCCCATCGACCCGATGAGCCTGGCGGCCTATGACGAATTGCGGCGACCCTATCATCTGGAGGCTTTTTGAACATGAGCAATAACCAACAGCCCCGCCGGCTCAACACCGGCGGCGCCCGCGGCTCCGGCAGCGGTTCCGGCAATTCCGGTTCGCAGACCCGCCGCACTGTGCATACCTCGTCCGCCCGCACTGTGTATACCTCGTCCGCCCGCGGCGGGGCCCAAAGCGGAGCCCGCCCGGCGCACAGTGCATCCTCCCGCGGCACATCCTCCCGCAGCGCGGCCTACCACGGCACATCTCCCCGCAGCGCGCCGGCGCACAGTGCGCCCCACGCCGGCGGCAAAAAGAAGAAAAAGCGCGGCTGCGGCTTTTATATTTTCGTCACCCTGCTGGTAGTGCTGGTCCTGGTCATTGGCGCCTTTGCCGGAGTGTATCACTGGGTCATGAGCAACATCTCCCCGGACGATCCGGCCCAGGCCATCTCGGAGGAGATCCGCACCGCCGAGGAATACCGGGGCGATGTGGTCAACGTCCTGGTCTGCGGCATCGACTATGAGGAAGGCCGCAACTACTCCAATGACGCGGAATCCAACGACGGCATGACCGACATGATCCTCTACGTCAACTTTGACGTGAAGAACAAAAAGGTGAACATGCTGCAGATCCCCCGCGATACCTTCGTGGGCGAGATCGCCGGTTCCACCGGCAAGATCAACGCGGTGGCCCTGCGCAACGACGGCATCCCCAGCCTGGCCAAACTCATCAGCGAACAGCTGCAGCTGCCGGTGGACTACTACGCCACCATTGACATGCAGTCCCTCAAGGAGATCGTGGATCTGTTCGGCGGCATCGAGGTGTATGTGCCCCATGATATCTCTTATAAGGGCAGCCTGATCCAGCAGGGTGTGCGCACCCTGGATGGCGACGCGGCCGAATTCTTTGTCCGCTGCCGCTACGGCGAGGGCTATGCCAACAGCGACATCGACCGGTTGAATATGCAGCGCAACTTCTATTCGGCGCTGTTCCGGGAATTCCGGACCCTGACCGTTCCCGATCTGATCAAGATGGTGCCGGTGGCGGTCAAGTACCTGACCACCGATATGCCCGCCACTACCATGGCCAGCGTGGGCCTGTCCCTGCTGCAGGTGGACTCCGCCGACATGATGATCTGCCAGATGCCGGTGTACAACGGCCAGCCCTACGGCAGCGGCAAGCAGAAACAATCGGTGGTGGTGGCCGACCCGGTGGGCACCGCCGATCTGCTCAACACCTACTTCCGCACCTATGGCGAACCGGTCTCCGCTGACCAGTTGCAGCTGGCCAGCTGGGGCACCACCTCCAGCACCCCCACCAACCCCAACGTGCAGTATATGGGCCAGCTGGACGCCGACGCCGAGGCCGAAAAAGAAGCCAACGGTGTGGACAACTGACATCCCCCACCCATAAAGGAGGCAAGAGTATGGAAAGTAAAGAACTGGCCATCGCCGCCGCCAAGGTGCTGGACAAGAAAAAGGCCGCCAGCGTCAAGGCGCTGCGGGTGCGTGATCTGACCGTGCTGGCCGATTACTTTGTGATCGCCAGCGGCACCTCGGCCACCCATGTGAAGAGCCTGGCCGAGGAGGTGGAGTTCCAGCTGGAGCAGCAGGGGGTCAAGCCCCTGCGCACCGAGGGCATGGACGCCCGCAACTGGATCATTCTGGACTACGGCGAGGTCATCGTGCATGTGTTCTACCCGGAAGCCCGCAGCTTCTACGATCTGGAGCACCTGTGGGCCGACGGCGAGGAACTGGATCTGACCCCTTACCTGGTCGAGGAAACGCCGAAATCCGAGGAATAACAAACGCCGCGCCTTTGGGCGCGTTCGGGAAAGTTTATACGGGAGTTGATCGCTTGTGAAATACGATTTTAAGGCCATCGAGAAAAAATGGCAGCAGGTGTGGCAGGACGAAAAGACCTTCCATGTGGAGATCGACCACACCAAGCCCAAGTTCTACGCCCTGGTGGAGTTCCCCTATCCCAGCGGACAGGGTCTGCATGTGGGCCATCCCCGCAGCTATACCGCGCTGGACATCGTAGCCCGCAAAAAGCGGCTGTGCGGCTACAATGTGCTCTATCCCATGGGCTGGGACGCCTTCGGTCTGCCCACCGAGAACTACGCCATGAAGAACCACATCCATCCGGAGATCGTCACCCGGAAGAATGTGGCCCGCTTTAAGAGCCAGCTGCAGAGCCTGGGCCTGTCCTTTGACTGGGACCGGGAGATCAATACCACCGATCCCTCCTATTATAAGTGGACCCAGTGGATCTTTTTGCAGATGTACAAGCACGGCCTGGCCTACAAAAAGGAAATGAACGTGAACTGGTGCCCCAGCTGCAAGGTGGTGCTGGCCAACGAGGAGGTCGTGGACGGCAAGTGCGAGCGCTGCGGTACCGAGACCACCCACAAGGTCAAGAGCCAGTGGATGCTGCGGATCACCGCCTACGCCGACCGGCTGATCGACGATCTGGACGGGCTGGACTTTATCCCCCGGGTGGTCACCCAGCAGAAGAACTGGATCGGCCGCAGCCACGGCGCCGAGGTCACCTTCGGCACCACCGCCGGCGACGATCTGGTGGTCTACACCACCCGGCCGGACACCCTGTTCGGCGCCACCTACATGGTGCTGAGCCCGGAGCACCCCATCCTGAAAACCTGGGAGAGCCGGCTGACCAACCTGGACGCCATCCGCGCCTACCAGGCCGAGGCCGCCCGCAAGAGCGACTTTGAGCGCACCGAGTTGGCCAAGGACAAGACCGGCGTGCGGCTGGAGGGGGTGGAGGCCATCAATCCGGTCAACGGCAAGGTCATCCCCATCTTCATCTCCGACTACGTGCTGGCCAGCTACGGCACCGGCGCCATCATGGCGGTGCCCGCCCACGACACCCGCGACTACGACTTTGCCAAGGCTTTCGATCTGCCCATCGTTGAGGTGGTGGCCGGCGGCGACATCACCAAGGAAGCCTTTACCGACTGTGCCACCGGCAAGATGGTCAACAGCGGTTTCCTCACCGGCATGACTGTAGAGGAAGCCAAGAAGGCCGTCACCGAATGGCTGGAAAAAGAGGGCAAGGGCCACGCCAAGGTCAACTTCAAGCTGCGGGACTGGGTGTTCAGCCGTCAGCGGTACTGGGGCGAACCCATCCCCATGGTCTGGTGCGAGAAGTGTGGCTGGCAGCCCCTGCCCGAGAGCGAGCTGCCCCTGCGCCTGCCCGAGATCACCGACTTTGAGCCCGGCGAGGGCGGCGAGAGCCCGCTGGCCCGTCACACCGAGTGGGTCAACACCACCTGCCCCTGCTGCGGCGGCCCCGCCAAGCGGGAGACCGATACCATGCCCCAGTGGGCTGGTTCCAGCTGGTATTTCCTGCGGTATATGGACCCCCACAACGACAACGCCATCGCCAGCAAGGAGGCCCTGGAATACTGGAGCCCGGTGGACTGGTACAACGGCGGTATGGAGCATACCACCCTGCATCTGCTGTACAGCCGGTTCTGGCACAAGTTCCTGTATGATATCGGGGTAGTGCCCACCAAGGAGCCGTATCAGAAGCGCACCAGCCACGGCATGATCCTGGGCGAAAACGGCGAAAAGATGTCCAAGAGCCGGGGCAACGTGGTCAACCCGGACGATATCATCGACGAGTACGGCGCCGACACCATGCGGCTGTACGAGATGTTCATCGGTGACTTTGAGAAGAGCGCCCCCTGGAACACCAGCAGCATCAAGGGATGCAAGCGCTTTTTGGAGCGGATCTGGGCTTTGGGCGAAAAGATCCTGCCCGGCGAGGGAATCCGGCCCGAGCTGGAGGGCGCGTTCCACCGCACCATCAAAAAGGTGGGGGAGGACATCGACGTGCTGAAGGCCAACACCGCCATCGCCGCCATGATGAGCCTGCTCAACGATCTGAACGACGCGGGCGGCGCCACCCGGGAGGAACTGCGCATCCTGCTGATCCTGCTGAATCCGTTTGCTCCGCACATCACCGAGGAGATGTGGCAGCAGCAGAACTACGGCGGGCAGGTATCCGGCGCCCGGTGGCCGGAGTACGACCCCGCCAAGTGCGTGGAGAGCACCGTGGAGATCGCGGTGCAGGTGAACGGCAAGGTGCGCGCCCGCCTGAGCGTGGCCGCCGACATTGCCGCCGCCGACGCTCTCGCGCTGGCCAAATCCCAGCCCGCTGTGGCCTCCGCGCTGGAGGGCAAGACCCTGGTCAAGGAGATCTATGTGCCCGGCAAGCTGGTGAATCTGGCGGTAAAAGGCTGATCCGGGCGGTTTGTGAACAGCCTGTGAACAGCTTTTGAAGATAACAAAAAACCTGTTGACTTGACTTCGGTTGCATTGTATAATTAGAACGTTGATTACTCTGTAATCGCTAAACTCCGGTCCTCAGGCCCAAGGGAGGGAACAAGATGTCGGAAATTCGCGTGAAGGAAGGCGAGTCGCTGGAGAGCGCCCTGCGCCGTTTCAAGCGCTCCACTGCCCGCAGTGGTGTGCTCGCCGAGGTTCGTAAGCGTGAAGCTTATGAGAAGCCCTCTGTGCGCCGCAAGAAAAAGTCCGAAGCTGCCCGCAAGCGGAAATATAAGTAAGCTGCGGAACTGTGAAGACGAAAGCGTCCCGGTAGCCGGGCGCTTGAGGCAGAGCCCATCGGGCTCTGCCTTTTTCGTTACCATTTTCCAAAGGAGGCTCCCCATGCTGCTGACCCCTGAATATCTCTTTTCCGGCGCGGGCGCCGTCACGCCGGAATTTCTGCGCCAGCACGGCATCCGGGCGCTGGCTCTGGATGTGGACAACACCCTCACCGCCCACAACTCCCAGGCATTGCCCGCCGCCGTGGCCGCCTGGCTGGATCAGATGAAGGCGGCCGGGGTGGCGCTGATGATCGTTTCCAACAATACCCGCAAGCGGGTGGCGCCCTTTGCCGCCTCGCTGGGGCTGCCCTTTGTGTCCATGGCCTGCAAGCCTCTTCCCTGGGGCATCCGCAAGGCTGCCCGCCAGCTGGGGGTCTCCCGCCGGGAGTTCGCCCTGGTGGGGGACCAGCTCTTCACCGACCGGCTGGGCGGCGCGCTGGCCGGGGTGACGGTGCTGGTGGTGCGGCCGATGGCCCCCGAGATCAAATGGGGCATCAAGATGCGCCGTCACCTGGAAAAGCCCTTTATCCATCAGTATTATAAAAAAGGAGGAAAGCTGCTGTGAGCGATCCCATCCGTTTCGGCCCGGCCGGCACCAGCGAAAGTTTCAAGGCCATGGGCTACAAGACCAGCAAGGATATCCCGGCCCACACCGCCCGGTTCGGTCTGCACGCCTTTGAGTACCAGTGCGGCCGGGGGGTGCGCCTGTCCGACGAGACCGCCGCCGCCATCCGGGCCAATGCCCAGGGGCTGGATATCCGGTTCAGTGTGCACGCCCCCTACTACATCAGCATGAGCAGCCTGGAAGAGGACAAGCGCCTTGCCAGCGTGGACTACATCCTGCAAAGCTGTCGGGCGGTGCGGGCGCTGGGCGGCAGCCGGGTGATCTTCCACGCGGGCAGCTGCGGCAAGCAGAGCCGGGAAGAGGCCCTGCGCAAGGCCCTGGACACCATGGCCCGGGCCCAGGCCGCCGTGGACGAGGCCGGCTACGGGGACATCACCCTCTGCCCCGAGACCATGGGCAAGATCAACCAGCTGGGGGACCTGGAGGAGGTGCTGGCCCTGTGCGGGGTGGACAAGCGCATCACCCCCTGCATCGACTTTGGGCATCTGAACGCCCGCACCCTGGGCGGGGTTGGCGGCAAGGAGCAGTTCGCCGCCATCCTGGACCGGATGGCCGAGGTGCTGGGGGATGACCGGGCCCGGCGTTTCCACTCCCATTTCAGCAAGATCGAGTACACCGCCGGGGGCGAAAAGCGGCATCTGACCTTCGCGGACACGGTCTACGGCCCGCCCTATGAGCCGCTGCTGGAGCTGTGCGCCGCCCGGGGTCTGGCCCCCACCATCATCTGCGAGTCCGCCGGCACCCAGGCCGAGGACGCCCACGCCATGCAGGACTACTTCTCGTCGCTGCCCGGGGCGGAATTGTCACCAAATACGCCTTGAATTTTGCCCCGGGGTAGGGTATACTGATACCATAGAGTACTTTTGCTAAGAAGGGGGTATGCTCCATGTCTGAACCCACTGCCATTTTCTCCATCCGGGATGAGCGGGATCAGGAGATCCGCGCCATCATGCAGGAAGTGTACGACGCGCTCAAGGAGAAGGGGTATAACCCCATCAACCAGATCGTGGGCTACATCCTCTCAGAGGATCCCACCTACATCACCACCTACAAGAACGCCCGTTCCATCATCCGCAAGGTGGACCGGGACGATCTTCTCCAGGCGCTGGTGCGCAATTTCATCACCCTGTAACGGAGCCTTCGCGGGCGGCCGGCCTTTTTGGGCTGGCCGCCCTTTTTGTTGCAAAGCGGCGGCTTTTCGCCTATAATAGACTCTATATAGGTATGTGCTGTCATACCCAGTATCCCGGGCGTCCAACGCCCGACGGGGAGGTGCGCCATGGCTCCGGTCCGGGTGCTTCAGGTGGTGCCCGCCATGAACGCGGGCGGCATGGAAAACTTTATCATGAACGTCTACCGGGCCATCGACCGGCAGCGGGTGCAGTTTGATTTTCTGTATCACTTTGACACCCCCTGTTTTTTCGACGAGGAGATCCTGGCGCTGGGCGGGCGGATCACCAAACTGTCGGTGCGGCAGGATCTGAATCTGCCCCGCTACCTTCGCCAGCTGGACGAGTTTTTCACCGCCCGGGCGGGGTATCAGGTGCTGCACGGCCACTACAGCGGGTTTGGGATGTTCTACAACCGGGCCGCCCGCCGCCACGGGGTGCCGGTGCGGATCGGGCACAGCCATAACACCGCCAGCGAGCGCAGCCTGGTCGGCCTGCTGGACGCGGGCATGTCCTGGTTTTTCAATTTTGACCTGACCGACCGTTTTGCCTGCGGGCAGGAGGCGGGCAAGGCGCTGTTCCGGGGCAAGCCCTTTGTCTTTCTGCCCAACGGGGTGGATGCGGCGGCTTTCGCCTTTGATCCGGCCCGCCGGCAGTCCATGCGGGCCGCGTTCGGCTTTTCGCCGGAGCACCGGGTGCTGGGCCACGTGGGGCGGTTCACCCAGCAGAAGAACCATGCCTATCTGCTGGAGATCTTCGCCGCTCTGGCCGCCCGCTGCCCCCAGGCCCGTCTGCTGCTGGTGGGCGCCGGCCCGCTGGAAGAGGAGACCCGCCGCAAAGCCGCGGCCCTGGGCCTGACCGACCGGATCGTGTTCGCCGGGCTGCGGCGGGACACCGCCGCCTGTTACGACGCGATGGACGCCTTTGTGCTGCCCAGCCTGTTTGAAGGGCTGCCGGTGACCATGGTGGAAGCCCAGGCCGCCGGGCTGCCCTGTTTTGTCTCCGACCGGGTGGACCGCACCGCGGGCTTCTGCGACGGGGTGCGGTTTCTGCCGCTGAACGACGCCGACGCCTGGGCGGCGGCGCTGGCCGGCCCGCTGCCCGGCCGCAACCCCCGCGCCCTGGAACAGGTGCGGGCCGCCCACTACGATATCGTGGATACCGCCCGCTGGCTGCAGCGGTTCTATCTGCACGCTTATGGGGAGGATACGCCGTGAACGAAACGCTGATCTCCCTGGTGGTGCCGGTTTACAACGCCGGCCCCTGGCTGGCCCCCTGTCTGGCGAGCATCACGGCCCAGACCCACACAGCCTGGGAATGCATTCTGTCCGATGACGGTTCCACCGACGGCAGCGCCGAAGCCTGCGACGCGGCGGCCGCGGCCGATCCCCGGTTCCGGGTGGTG
>CALXIA010000029.1 GCA_944388245.1 uncultured Gemmiger sp.
GGCCGGCAGTTCACCGGGGTGGCGAAGGTGTTGTCCACGATCAGGGGCACCCCGTGGCGGTGGGCCACCCGGGCGAACTTCTCAATGTCCAGCACGGTCAGCGCCGGGTTGGCGATGGTCTCCCCGAACAGGGCCTTGGTGTTGGGGCGGAAGGCCGCGTCCAGTTCCTCCTCCGAGGCGTCCGGGCTGACGAAGGTGAACTCCACCCCCATCCGCTTCATGGTCACGGCGAACAGGTTGTAGGTGCCGCCGTAGATGGTGGAGCTGGCCACCACATGGTCGCCGCAGCTGGCGATGTTGAACACCGCGTAGAAGTTGGCCGCCTGGCCGCTGGAGGTCAGCATGGCCGCGCTGCCGCCTTCCAGCGCGCAGATCTTGGCGGCCACCGCGTCGTTGGTGGGGTTCTGCAGCCGGGTGTAGAAGTAGCCGCTGGCCTCCAGGTCAAACAGCTTGCCCATGTCCTCGCTGGTGGCGTATTTGAAGGTGGTGCTCTGAATAATGGGGATCTGGCGGGGTTCCCCGTTGCCGGGGGTGTAACCGCCCTGTACGCATACACTGTCCAAATGCAGATCCATTGCTCTGTATCTCCTTATATAGAATAGAAAATCGGGCGTGGCCTTTTGGCCCCTCTTACCGTCTATGATACCGCTTTTATGGGGCGTGGGTCAAGACAAACCGTGCAAAGGGTTTGTTCACAAAAAATTTTCAATTGCGGCTCTTGACAATTTGGTTCGACGGGTATACTATGTTAGCAGTCGAATCGTGAGAGTGCTAAAACAACTGCCCCGCCTGCCGGCCGTCGCCCTCCGGGCGGCGAGTATCCTGCAGAAACGGGAGAAAAGCGCGGCAGGCGCGCCCAAAGCCGGGCGGAAGTTAGCATACGCGCCGAGACTTTGCCAAATAACGATACGATATGTGTAAGGAGGCGGCTGTATGAACGCAGATCGTTTTACCCAAAAATCCATGGAGGCGCTGCAGAGCGCCCAGAAGATCGCCCTGGAGTACCAGAACCAGGCGCTGGAACCGGAACATCTGGCCGCGGCGCTGGCCAGCCAGGAAAACGGCCTTGTGCCGCAGCTGCTCCAGCAGATGGGGGTGGAGCCGGGCAACTTTGCCGCGGCGGCCATCCAACAGGTGGAGAAGCTGCCCCATGTGACCGGCGGCGGCCGGGAGGCGGACAAGATCTATATCTCCGCCGCGACCGATAAGGTGTTGAACGCGGCCGAGGCCCGGGCCAAGGCCATGAAGGACGAGTATGTAAGCGTGGAACATCTGTTCCTGGCCTTGCTGGAGCAGCCCAACGGCGCCATGCGGGAGCTGGCCCGGACCTTCAGCCTGGACGTGAACAAGTTTTTGAGCCAGCTGGCCGGCGTGCGGGGCAGCCAGCGGGTGACCAGCGATCACCCGGAGGATACCTACGACGTGCTGAAGAAGTACGGCCAGGATCTGGTGGAACTGGCCCGGCAGCAGAAGCTGGACCCGGTGATCGGCCGGGATACCGAGATCCGGAACGTGATCCGGATTTTGTCCCGTAAGCGCAAGAACAACCCCTGCCTGATCGGTGAGCCGGGCGTGGGCAAGACCGCCATCGCGGAGGGCCTGGCCCAGCGGATCGTGCGGGGCGACGTGCCGGAGAACCTGAAGGACCGGAAGGTGTTCAGCCTGGATATGGGCGCGCTGGTGGCCGGCGCCAAGTACCGGGGCGAGTTTGAGGAACGGCTGAAGAGCGTATTGCAGGAGGTCAAGAAGAGCGAAGGCCAGATCATCCTGTTTATTGATGAGCTGCACACCATCGTGGGCGCCGGCAAGACCGACGGCGCCATGGACGCGGGCAACCTGCTCAAGCCCATGCTGGCCCGGGGTGAGCTGCACTGCATCGGCGCCACCACCCTGGACGAGTACCGCCAGTACATCGAGAAGGACCCGGCGCTGGAGCGTCGGTTCCAGCCGGTGCAGGTGGACGAACCCACGGTGGAGGACACCATCAGCATCCTGCGTGGCCTGAAGGAGCGGTATGAGGTGTTCCACGGCGTGAAGATCCAGGACAGCGCCTTAATTGCCGCGGCCACCCTGTCCCACCGGTATATCACCGACCGGTTTTTGCCGGACAAGGCCATCGACCTGGTGGACGAGGCCTGCGCCATGATCCGCACCGAGATGGATTCCATGCCGGCGGAGCTGGACGATCTGCGCCGCAAGATCATGCAGCATGAGATCGAGGAGGCGGCGCTGAAGAAGGAAACGGATACCCTGTCCAAGGACCGGCTGGCGGCCTTGCAGAAGGAACTGGCCGGCATGCGGGACGAGTACAACGCCATGAAGGCCCGCTGGGACAACGAGAAGAACAGCATCGGCAATCTGCAGTCCATCCGGGAGCAGATCGAGCAGACCAACGCCGCCATCGAAAAGGCGGAACGGGAGTACGACCTGAACAAAGCGGCCGAACTGAAGTACGGCAAGCTGCCGGAGTTGCAGAAGAAGCTGGCCGAGGCGGAGTCCAAGGCGGAGAGCACCGGCGACCACGACAGCAACCTGCTGCGGGACCGGGTCACCGACGAGGAGATCGCCCGGATCGTGGCCCGCTGGACCGGCATCCCGGTGGAGCGCCTGGTCGAGGGCGAGCGGGAGAAGCTGCTGCATCTGGAGGACATCCTGCACAAGCGGGTGATCGGCCAGGACGAGGCGGTGCGCAAGGTCAGCGAGGCCATTCTGCGCAGCCGGGCGGGCATCGCCAATCCGAACCGGCCCATCGGCAGTTTCCTGTTCCTGGGCCCCACCGGCGTGGGCAAGACCGAGCTGGCCAAGGCGCTGGCCGAGGCCCTGTTCGACGACGAGCGCAACATGGTGCGGATCGATATGACCGAGTATATGGAGAAGTTCAGCGTCAGCCGTCTGATCGGCGCCCCTCCGGGATACGTGGGCTACGAGGAGGGCGGCCAGCTGACCGAGGCGGTGCGCCGCAAACCCTACAGCGTGGTGCTGTTTGATGAGGTGGAAAAGGCGCATCCGGATGTGTTCAACATCCTGCTGCAGGTGCTGGACGACGGCCATATCACCGACAGCCAGGGCCGGGTGGTGGATTTCAAGAATACCATCATTATCCTGACCAGCAACCTGGGCAGCCAGTATATCCTGGAAGGCATCCACGACGGGCAGATCTCGGACGAGGCCCGCGCCGCGGTGGACGGGCTGCTGAAGAGCAGTTTCCGGCCGGAGTTCTTGAACCGGCTGGACGAGATCGTCTACTACAAGCCGCTGACCAAGGACGAGATCGGCGGCATCGTGGAACTGCAGCTGAACGATCTGCGCCAGCGGCTGGCCGAAAAGCAGCTGAAGCTGGAGGTCACCGACGAGGCCCGCGCCCTGATCATCGACCAGGGCTACGACCCCATCTACGGCGCCCGTCCGCTGAAGCGGTTCATCCAGAGCCGGGTCGAGACCATGATCGCCCGCGCCATCATCCAGGGCGACCGCCCCGCCGGCAGCACCCTGACCGTCTGCGTCAAGGACGGCAGCCTGGCGCTGGCTTGATAGGCCAAGCCGATCCGGGGGAGATAACATCTCCCCCAGACCCCCTGGAAATCGCGGCCGAAGTATTTCGGCCACAGGGATTAATACCAAAGAAAGGCCGGTGCGCATACCGTTTGCGCACCGGCCTTTTTGTACAATTTCTGAGGGCCGAGTATTCGGCCCGATAAATGGGGGTATGGGGGACTGGTCCCCCATATTGGCCCAGATCGGCTATTTTACAGCTGGTGGGCGTCGATCCAGTCGCTGACGGCGTGGGCCACGGGGGCGAGGGAGCCGTCGGTGAAGGGCACCGCCAGGCCGGCGCTCTCCACCAGGCCCGCGTAGGTGCGGGTGCCGGCCTTGTCCACCAGGGCCAGATACCGCTGCCAGGCGTCCTTCGGGTCCTTCAGGTAGGCGGCAAAGAACTGCAGCGCCACCGTCTGGGCCAGGCAGTAGTCAATATAATAGAAGGGGTACAGGTAGATGTGCAGCTGCCGCTGCCAGCCCGCGCCCCGGCCGTAGAAGGGCATGCCCTCCATGTTGTTCCAGGGCCGATACTTCTTCTCCAGCTTGAGCCACTCCGCATTGCGCTGCTCGGGGGTCAGTTCCGGATGGCTGTACACGATATGCTGGAACTCGTCCACCATGCAGCCGTAGGGCAAAAAGATCAGCGCATCCTCCGCGTGGGACAGGATATACTTGTCGGTCTGCCCGCCGAAGAACAAATGATGCCAGGGAGTGGTCAAAAACTCCATGCTCATGCTGTGGATCTCGCAGCTCTCCATGCCGGGGCTCATCAGTTCGCCCGGCAGATCCTGCTTGAAGGCCCGGTAGGCCTGGAAGGCGTGGCCCGCCTCATGGGTCAGCACGTCCACGTCGCCGGAGGTGCCGTTGAAGTTGCTGAAGATAAAGGGCGCGTTCAGATCCGGCAGGGCGGTGCAGTACCCGCCCGGGGCCTTGCCCGGCCGGCTCAGCACGTCCAGCAGCTCATTGTCCATCATGAAATCAATGAACTCGGCGGTCTCGGGGCTCAGTTCCCGATACATCCGGCGGCCGGCGGCCAGGATCTCCTCCGGGGTGCCGGTGGGATCCGGATTGCCGTCCGCAAAGCTGAGGGCGCTGTCGTACAGCTTCGGGTCGGTCAGGCCGCAGCGGGCGGCCCGGCGGGCCTGGATCTTGGCCACCAGCGGCACCACGTCCCGCACCACCTGCTCCCGGTAGGCCTCCACCTCTTTGCGGCCGTAGCCCAGCCGCTGCATCCGCAGATAGGACAGCGGCACGTAGTTCTCATACCCCATGGCGCGGGCCTGGGCGTTGCGGTTCTCGATCAGCTTGGTGTACAGCTCGTCAAACTCCGCCTGGTGCTCGTCAAAGAATTTGCCCTCCGCCTCATAGGCGGCCTTGCGCACCGCCCGGTCGGTGCTCTGCTTGTAGGGCCCCAGCTTGGGCAGCGGCAGGGTCTGGCCGTCAAACTCCACCATCGCGGAGGCGTACAGCTTCTGGTACTGGCTGGCCAGCGCGTTCTCCTGCTGGATCAGCGGCAGGATCTCCGGAACGGCGCTGCGCACGCTCACCTCCAGCTTGTCCAGATAGATCTGGCCCCACTGGTCGGCCAGGGCCTGCTTGTGGGGATTGGCCAGCACCGCACGGGAAAAAGCCAGCGCCTTGTCGTTGAACCGGGGGCTGTTCTCGTCGTAATAGTCGTTCTCCTTGGTGTAGAACTCGTCCTGGGTGTTGATGGAGTACCGCACATAGCACAGGCTGGAATCGGTCACAAACTGCTTGTTCAGCGCGTCGTATTCCCGGCAGACGGCCAGCAGTTCCTCACCGCTGGCCGCGGCGGCGGCCCGGGCGGTCAGCTCGTCCAGCCGGGCGAGCATCCCCTCCAGGTTGGGGCGGGTGTATTCGATCTGGGAAAAAGGTTTCATGATACAAAGATCCTTTCCGGCACGGGCGGGCCCGCGCCTGCAATGTTATCTTCAGTATACCACGTCCGGCCGCGGAAAAAAAGGTTGCATTTCCCGCAAGGGGCGGTATAATGGGAGTATCGCAGAGTAAGGGTCTGCGCGTCAAGTGCCGCTTTGACGGGGAGTTGCAAAGCGGACGAAAAAGGCGATTGCCTTTGCGGTGCCGGCCCTGCATCCCGCTGCTGCATGATCGGGTGCAGAAACGGCTCTTTGCGGGCCCTCGTGCGCCCGTTTGAAGCTGAAATCGCTCCTTTTGTGCGGCAACACGCACGAAAGGAGTTTTTTGTATGTTTGCTTCCCATCTGTTTCTTGGCTGGCGCGGCAGCTTCCGCGCCAGCGCCCTGGATCTGAAAAAGCCCCGGGTGCTGGCCGGGGCGGCGCTGCTGGTGGCGCTGAACCTGGTGCTGAACCAGTTCACCATCCCGGTGTCCCCCTATCTGGAGATCGGGTTCGATTTCCTCACCAGCGCGGCCACCGGCTTTCTCTACGGGCCGGTGGTGGCGGCCACCAGCGGGGCGGTCACCGATCTGCTGGGGTATCTGCTGCGGCCCAACGGCCCCTGGTTCCCCGGCTTTACCCTGAGCGCCATCCTGCTGGGGCTGCTGTACGGCCTGGCCTACTACCGCAAACCGGTGCGGGTGGGCCGCATCGTGGTGGTCAAGCTGATCGTGACGGTGGTGTTCAACCTGCTTTTGACCCCGCTGTGGCTGAGCGTGATGTACGGCCAGGCGTTCGTGCTGCTCAGCGGGCTGCGGCTGGTCAAGAACATTCTCAAGTTCCCGGTGGACGTGGCGCTTCTCTGGCTGGTGCTGCACAGCCTGGAACGGGTGCGCGCCGTATATAAACAATGAGACGAAACCCCCGGCTGTGCGGCCGGGGGTTTCGCGCGCCCACGCGTCGTCCGTGTCCTGCTGGGGCGTTTCGGCCGGGTCGGCAGGGGTGCCGGTCCAGCTGCCCATCGGGTCGGCCTGGTCGTTGGCCCGCAGGGTGCGGGCGATCTCCATCGGGTCGGCCTCCGGGGGCTTTTTTCCGAACAACTCGGTCCAGAATCCGCTCATGCGCCATTCCTCCCTTTGCGGTGATGTATAGAGTGTGCGCGGAAAGGCCACACTCTATACATCCACAAAAAAGGATGTGAGTGCATGCGGATGAACACGCCCCGAGCCTTCTGGCTGGCGTTTTTTCTGACCCTGGCGGTGGTGGTGCCGCTGCTGGGCAGCTTCGCGCTGTGGGCGGTCTGGCAGCAGGCGGACCAGGCCCTGCGGGCGGCCCAGTCCACCAGCGGGCTGCGGATCCAGGTGCCCACCGGGGAAAATACCTTCAATCTGCTGGCGGCGGTGGCCGGGGAGGACCCGGCCTTTGTGCTGGTGCGGCTGGACGCGGCGGGCGGCACCATGGAGGTGCGGACGGTGCCGGCGGACAGCGTGGTGCGCACCACCGCCGGCAGCTATACCACCCTGCGGGACTGCTACGCCGACGCGGGCCCGGGCCGGGCGGCGCAGGCGCTGGCCGACACGCTGGGCATCGAGGTGCGGTATTATCTGGCGGCCACCCGGGCGGGCTGGGGCACCATTGCCGACGGTCTGGGCCAGGTGCGGGTGAATCTGGAAGGGGTGGCGGACCCGTCCAGCCTGGCCCGGGCCGGGCTGGAGGAGGACCCGGTGACCCAGCTGGCGCCGGCAAAGCTGGACGAACTGCTGCAGCGGCTGGGCTGCGCGAGCCCCGAGACCGACCGGGTGCGGGCGGCGGTGTGGACGGCGGCGGCCCGCCAGAAGGCCCAGCAGCTGCCCACCGTGCTGCCGGACGGCATCCGGGCGGCGGGCGGCCTGCTGACCAACCTGACCGCGCTGGACATCAATACCCTGGCCGAAACGCTGGAGTTCTGGGTCAACGGCCAGGGCCAGGTGGACGGCGGCGTGCTGCCCGGGGCCTGGAACGCCCGGGACGGCCGGTATGAGTTCAGTGACGAGACCCTGGCCTTCGCGGCCGAGCGGCTGGGGGCGCAGAGCGGGGAAGCGGAATCCGCGGCGGGGTAGCGGCGCGGACCTGCCCCCGCGAAAACAAAAACAAACAAGGCCCGCGCGGACGGTCTGGGTCCGCGCGGGCCTTTGTTCCATCATTCCCCTATGGCCGGGGGATTCCGGCCCGCCAGAGGGGGCAAGGGGGACATTGAGGGCTGCGGGCGCGACAACGCTGCGCGCGCTCTGCTTTGCGGACCCGGCCCCCCTATCGGCCTTTTACAGCCGGGAGATATCCACCAGTTCCACGTCGTCCAGGGTGCGGCCGCTCTTGAGGCAGTCCACCAGGGCGCGGGCGGTGTCGATGGCGGTCAGGCAGGGGATGCTCAACTCCACCGTCTTGCGGCGCAGCTTCACGCTGTCCAGCTTGGGGCTGCGGCCCTTGGCGCTGGTGCTGATGACGTAATCCACCAGGCCGCTCTCCAGCAGGTCCTGGATGTTGGGCCGGGCCTCGCTGAGTTTGCGCACCTCGTTGCAGGGGATCATCTGGTTGTTCAGATAATGGGCGGTGCCGCTGGTGCCGTACAGCTTGTAGCCCATCTGTTTCAGCTGCCAGGCGATGTCCGCCACCTCCGGCTGGTCGCTGGTCTTGACGGTGATGATGCAGCAGCTGCCCGGGCCCGGCTTCTTGAAGGCGTAGCCCGCCGCCACCAGACCCTTCAGCAGCGCGTCCTGGAAGGTGGGCGCGATGCCCAGCACCTCGCCGGTGCTCTTCATCTCCGGGCCCAGCTGGGTGTCCACGTCGTGCAGCTTCTCAAAGCTGAACACCGGCACCTTCACCGCCACGTTGGCCGCGTCCGGATACAGGCCGATGCCGTACCCCATATCCCGCAGCTTTTCCCCCAGGCAGCAGCGCACCGCCAGTTCCACCATGGGAACGCCGGTCACCTTGCTGATATAGGGCACCGTGCGGCTGGACCGGGGGTTCACCTCGATCACATACACCTGGCCGTTCTGCACCACATACTGGATGTTCACCAGGCCCACCACCTTCAGCGCCCGGGCCAGCCGGCCGGTGTAGTCCACCAGGGTGGCGCGGACCCGCTGGGTCAGGTTCTGGGGCGGGTAGACGCTGATCGAGTCGCCGGAATGGATGCCCGCCCGCTCGATGTGCTCCATCATGCCCGGGATCAGGAAATCCTCCCCGTCGCAGATGGCGTCCACCTCGCACTCGGTGCCGGACAGGTACTTGTCCACCAGCACCGGGTTGGCCATATCCACATGGCTGGTGATGATGGCCATGTACTCGGTCACGTCCTCGGGGCTGTGGGCAATGATCATGTTCTGGCCGCCCAGCACGTAGCTGGGCCGCAGCAGCACCGGGTAACCCAGTTCCTCGCCGGCCGCCAGCGCCTCCTCGGTGGTGAACACCGTGGTGCCCTTCGGCCGGGGGATGCGGCAGCGCTCCAGCAGTTCGTCGAACCGCTCCCGGTCCTCCGCTTCGTCGATGGCGTCCGCCGGGGTGCCCAGGATGCGCACCCCTTTCTGCGCCAGGTGCTTGACCAGCTTGATGGCGGTCTGCCCGCCGAACTGCACCACGCACCCCCAGGGCTGCTCGGTGGCGATGATGTTGTCCACGCTCTCCGGGTTCAGCGGGTCGAAGTACAGCCGGTCGCCGGTGTCAAAGTCGGTGGACACGGTCTCCGGGTTGTTGTTCACGATCACCGCCTCGCAGCCGTGCTCCTTCAACGTCCACACCGCGTGCACGCTGCAGTAGTCGAACTCGATGCCCTGGCCGATCCGGATGGGGCCGGAGCCGAACACCAGCACCTTTTTGCGGCTGGGGTCGCTGGTCTGGGCGATGAACTGGGCCGCCTCGTTCTCCTCGTCGTAGGTGGAGTAGAAATAGGGGGTCCGGGCCGCGAACTCGGCGGCGCAGGTGTCCACCATTTTATACACAGCGTTGATTTTGCAGGGAATATCCTGGCCGGAGAGCCGCTGGATGGTCTTGTCCAGGAAACCGTACTTCTTGGCGGTGCGGTACTTCTCCTCGGTCAGCTCGCCCTGGGCCAGACCCTTTTCCAGGTCGGCCAGGTGCTGCATCTTGGACAAAAACCAGTGGTCGATCTTGGTGATGTCGTAGATCACATCGTGGGCCACCCCCCGCTTGAGGGCCTCATAGACCACGAACGCCCGGTCGGAGTCCTGCACATGCAGCTTTTCCACCACCTGCTCGTCGGAGAGGGAGGCCAGTTCCGGCAGGGTCATGCTGTCCAGGCCCAGTTCCACGCTGGACACCGCCTTCATCAGGGCGGTCTCAAAGTTGTTGCCGATGGCCATGACCTCGCCGGTGGCCATCATCTGGGTGCCCAGGGCCTTGTTGGCATAGACGAACTTGTCGAAGGGCCACTTGGGGTACTTGACCACCACATAGTCCAGCGCGGGCTCAAAGCAGGCGCAGGTCTCGCCGGTCACGTCGTTGGTGATCTCGTCCAGCCGGTAGCCGATGGCGATCTTGGTGGCCACCTTGGCGATGGGGTAGCCGGTGGCCTTGGAGGCCAGCGCCGAGGACCGGCTCACACGGGGGTTCACCTCGATGACCGCGTACTCAAAGCTGTCCGGCTTCAGGGCGAACTGGCAGTTGCAGCCGCCCTCGATGCCCAGTTCGCTGATGATGTCCAGCGCGGCGGTGCGCAGCATCTGGTATTCCTTGTCGGAGAGGGTCTGGCTGGGGGCCACCACGATGGAGTCGCCGGTATGCACGCCCACCGGATCCAGGTTCTCCATGTTGCAGACGGTGATCACGTTGCCGGCGGCGTCCCGCATGACCTCGTACTCGATCTCCTTCCAGCCGGCGATGCACTTTTCAATGAGCACCTGGTGGATGGGGGACAGCCGCAGGCCGTTGGTGCCGATCTCATGCAGTTGTTCCTTGTCCTGGCAGATGCCGCCGCCGGTGCCGCCCATGGTGAAGGCGGGCCGCACGATCACCGGGTAGCCGATCTCGTCGGCAAAGGCCAGCGCGTCCGCCAGGGTGTTGACCACCTTGCTGGGGATGCAGGGCTGGCCCAGCTTCTCCATGGTGTCCTTGAACAGCTGCCGGTCCTCGGCCCGGTCGATGGTCTCGGGGCGGCAGCCCAGCAGCCGCACCCCGGCCTTTTCCAGATAGCCGCTGCGGGCCAGTTCCATGGCCAGGTTCAGCCCGGTCTGGCCGCCCAGGTTGGGCAGGATGGCGTCCGGCCGTTCCTTCTCGATGATCCGCTCCACCACCTTGGCCACCAGCGGTTCCACATAGACCCGGTCCGCGATGTCCGGGTCGGTCATGATGGTGGCCGGGTTGGAGTTCACCAGCACCACCTCGATGCCCTCGCTCTTGAGGGCGCGGCAGGCCTGGGTGCCGGAGTAATCAAACTCCGCCGCCTGGCCGATGATGATGGGACCGCTGCCGATCACCAGCACCTTTTTGATGGATGTATCCTTAGGCATGGCGATCCTCCTTGCTGTTGTGGATGCGGCGGATAAAGGTGTCGAACAAAAACTCGGTATCCCGCGGGCCGCCGCAGGCCTCCGGGTGGAACTGCACCGTGAAGCAGTTCCAGCGGGAATACCGCACCCCCTCGCAGGTGCCGTCGTTGGCGTTCACATGGCTCACCTGGCCCACCTCGGCGGGCAGGCTTTCCCCCACCACCGCGTAGCCGTGGTTCTGGCTGGTGATGTAGGTGCGGCCGGCCTCCCGGTCGGTGACCGGCTGGTTGGCGCCCCGGTGGCCGTATTTCAGCTTGGTGGTCTCGGCCCCCGCCGCCAGGGCGGTGAGCTGGTGCCCCAGGCAGATGCCGAAGGTGGGGATGCCGCTGTCCAGCATCACCCGCAGCCGGGCGATCAGGTCGGTGTTTTCCGCCGGGTCGCCGGGGCCGTTGGAGAGCATGAGGCCGTCCGGCGCCAGGGCCGCCAGCTGCTCGGGGGTGGTGGAGGCGGGCAGCACCGTCACATGGCAGCCCCGCTTCACCAGGCAGCGCAGGATGTTGGCCTTGCAGCCGAAGTCCAGCAGCGCCACATGGGGCGCGCCGCCCGGATTGTGCTCGCTGGGCGCCGCGCAGGTGACCGAGGCCACCGCGTCGGTGACGGCGTAGCTTTGGATGCGCTCCATCAGCTGTGCCCGGGCGGCCTCGTCCATCGCGTCGTACTCGGTGGTGATGGCCCCGTTCATCACGCCGCTCTCCCGCAGCACGCGGGTCAGCCGGCGGGTGTCGATGCCCTGCAGGCCGATCACCTTGTTCTCCTTCAAAAAGGCGTCCAGCGTTTCTTCACACCGGAAGTTGGAGGGCGCGTCGCAGGCCTCCCGCACGATGTAGCCTTTGGCCCACACCCGGTCGCTCTCCGGGTCCTGGCTGTTCATGCCGTAGTTGCCGATCAAAGGGTAGGTCTGGGTGATGATCTGGCCGTAGTAGCTGGGGTCGGTGAGGGTCTCCTCAAAGCCCACCATGCCGGTGGCGAACACCACCTCACCGATGGTGGTGCCGGGCATCCCCAGGCTCTCGCCCTCGAAGATCTGGCCGTTGGCCAGCAGTAAGATCGCTTTCATCGGCCCACCTCAGCGATTCTCGGCCTTCTGGGCCATCTTGCGGCTGCCCAGATGCACCAGCGGCAGCTTGCCCTCGGCGCACAGGGGGCACTCCTCCGGCAGGTAGTTGGGCAGGTCCAGCTTGACCGCGCTGGCCACGATGGGGATGGGGCTGGGCGCTTCGGCCTTGGTGCGGTCCACCACGCAGGCGATGCCCACGCACACCCCGCCGTGGGCCTCGATCACCGCCTTGGTCTCCAGGCTGGAGATGCCGGTGGTCACCACGTCCTCGGCAATGATGCAGCGCTCGCCGGGCTGGATCTCAAAGCCCCGGCGCAGGGCCATCACGTTGTCCACCCGCTCGGCGAAGATGGCCCGCTTGCCCAGCTGGCGGCCCAGCTCGTAGGCGTAGACGATGCCGCCCATAGCCGGGCCCACCACCACGTCGATGTTCAGCGCGCGCAGCTTGTCGGCCACCGGGGCCATGACCGCCGCGGCCTTGTCCGGCCACTGCTGCAGCTTGGCACACTGGCAGTAGATGCCGCTGTGGCGGCCGCTGCTCAGCAGAAAATGGCCTTCCAGGATGGCCTCGCAGGATTTCATGATCTCCAACGCTTCGCTCATTGTTCTCTCCCTTTCTTTATACACAGCCTCGAATCTTGTTCAGGTCCTTTACTCCGTGGTCGTCGCACCAGGTCTGGATGCCCGCCGCGATCTCGGCGGCGATCCCCGGCCGCAGGAAGTTGGCGGTGCCCACCTGGATGGCCGTTGCCCCCGCCATGATGAACTCGATGGCGTCGGCGGCGCTGGTGATGCCGCCCAGCCCCACCACCGGGATCTGTACCGCGCGGCACACCTGGTGCACCATCCGCAGGGCGATGGGCTTGATGGCCGGGCCGGACAGGCCCGCGTACAGGTTGTTGAACACCGGCTTGCGGCGCTCGATGTCGATGGCCAGGGCGGTGAAGGTGTTCACCAGGCTCACCCCGTCCGCCCCCGCCTCCTGGCAGGTGCGGGCCATGGCCGCCAGGTCCTCGGCCTGGGGGCTCAATTTCACGATCAGCGGCTTTCTGGTGGCGGCGCGCACCCGGCGCACCACCTCCCGGGCGCTCTCGCACTTCACCCCGTAGGCGATGCCCCCCGCTTTTACGTTGGGGCAGCTGATGTTCAGCTCGATCAAAGGCACTTCGGTGGCGTCCAGCAGGGCCGCGCCGGCCTCGTAGTCCTCGATGGAGGCGCCGCCCAGATTCGCCAGCACCGCCGGGCCCAGCTTCAGCATGGCGGGCAGCTCATGGTCGATGAAGTGCTGCACCCCCGGGTTCTGCAGCCCGATGGAGTTGATCAGCCCCGCGGGGGTCTCGGCCAGCCGCCGGCCCTCGTTGCCGTATTTCGGCACATAGGTCACGCCCTTGCTGCAGATGCCGCCCAGGGCGCTCACGTCCATGAAATCGGTGTATTCCTGCCCGTAGCCGAAGGTGCCGCTGGCGGTGATGACCGGGTTTTTCAGCTCCACCCCGCACAGGTTCACCCGAATGTCCGCTTTACTCATACAGCACCTCCCCGGGAAATACCGGCCCGTCCTTGCAGGTGCTCTTCGGGCCGTTTTTGGTGTGGCAGGTGCAGCCCAGACACGCCCCGATGCCGCAGGCCATGTGGCTCTCCCGGCTCACAAACACCGGCACCTTGGCCGCCAGGCAGGCCCGGGCCACCTTTTCCATCATCACTTCCGGCCCGCAGACCAGCACCCGGTCGAACTCGGTGGGATTCAGCAGGTCGGTCACAAAGCCCTTGTGGCCGAACCGGCCGCTGTCGGTGGCCAGCTGCACGCCGCAGCCCAGGGCCTCAAAGGATTCCAGCACATAGGGTTCGTCCCGAAAGCCCACGAAGAGGGTCACGGCGCAGCCGGCGGCCCGCAGCGCCCGGGCGGCGCCCAGCAGGGGGGCCACCCCGATGCCGCCGCCCACCAGGGCCACCTTGGTGCCCGCGGGCAGGTCGGCGTCAAAGCCGTTGCCCAGCGCGCCGGTGAGTTCCAGCGTGTCGCCGGGGCGCAGCGCGCTCAGCAGCCGGGTGCCCTCGCCCCGGACCTCAAACAGGAAATCCACCCAGCCCGCGCCCCAGTCGTGGACGCTGACCGGCCGGGCCAGCAGCGGGTCCTTGCCCTGCCAGCCCCGCAGCATGAAGAACTGCCCCGCCCGCACCGGGCCGTCCCAGCCGGCGCGCAGCCGCCAGACGGTGCCGGTCACCCGGTCCATGACCAGCACCGGGGCCTGTGTCACGTGTTTCGCCATCGTTTAGCCCTCCAGCCGGGCGCACTCGGCGGCAATGGCCGCGCGCATGGCCTCGCACTCGTTGCGGGCGGCCTGGTCAAAGGCCACGCCGGGCTGTTTCTTCCAGGCCAGCAGCACGCCGCGGCTGCTGTTCACCACGCCGCCGTTGCCTCCCGTCAGATACTGGGCGATGTCGGCCGCGGTGCCGCCCTGGGCGCCGTAGCCGGGGATCAGGAAAAAGCTGTCCTGATAGCGGGCGCGGATCTGGGCGGCCTCCTCGATGTGGGTGCCCCCGATCACAAGGCCCAGGCTGGAATAGCCGCTCTCGCCCAGGCACTCAAGGCCCATCGCGTGCAGCTTGTCCCCCACCATGTCGTAGACGTGGCGGCCGTCGGCCAGCATCTCGTACTCAAAATCCTTCGCGCCCGGGTTGGAGGTGCGCACCAGCACGAACAGCCCCTTGCCCTGTTCGGTCACGTAGGGCATATAGGGCCGGATGGAATCCAGCCCCATGTAGGGGGCCAGGGTGATGTAGTCGGCCTCGAACTCGCCGGAGAAATGGGCCTTGGCGTACATCTCGGCGGTCTTGGCGATGTCCCCCCGCTTTACGTCCGCGATCACCGGCAGGCCGGCCTGGCGCACCATCTGCAGGGTCTCGGCGTAGGCCCGCAGCCCGTCCAGCCCCAGGGCCTCGTAGTAGGCGATCTGCACCTTGAAGCAGCCGGCCACGTCCTTGGTGGCCTCCAGGATGGCCCGGTTGAACCGCACCAGGTTCTCCCCGGCGGTCAGCTCGCTGCGCACAAAATCGGCGGGCAGGTAGCTGGGATCGGTGTCCAGCCCCACGCAGACCGGCCCCCGCTGGGCCACCGCGTCGTACAGCTTGTCCATGTTGGTCTTCATGATTGTTACCTCCTTGCAGCAGCGTGTGTTCAGGCTTCGTAGGTGATGCGTCCGCCCCGGATGGTCAGAACCACCCGGCCGGAGAGGGTCGTGCCGTGGTAGGGGCAGTTGTGGCTCTTGGAGTGGAGCTTGTCCTTGTCCACCGTCCAGGCGGCGTCCAGGTCCACCAGGGTCAGGTCCGCGTCCGCCCCCACGGCGACGCGGCCCTTGTTTTCCAGCCCCAGGATGGCGGCGGGGAACCGGCTCATGAGGGCTTCCAGCAGATAGAGTTCCAGCCCCTGTTCCTTACATAATTTAGTATAGCACACCGAGAAGGCGGTCTCCAGCCCCACCATGCCCGCCGCGCCCTTTTCCTTGTCCTCGTCCGAGTGGGGGGCGTGGTCGGTGGCGATGGCGTCCACCGCGCCGGTGCGGATGCCCTCGATCAGGGCGGCCACGTCGTCGTCGGTGCGGATGGGGGGATTTACCTTGTAGTCGCTGCCGGCGAACCACAGGTGGTGGGGGGTGACCTCGCTGGTCACCGGCACGCCCCGGTTCTTGGCGGCAGCGATGGCCTCGATGGCCTCCCGGGTGCTCACATGGCACATGTGCAGCCGGGTGCCGTAGTATTCGCAGAGATGCAGGTTGCGCACCGTCTCCAGGTTTTCGGCCAGCCGGTAGTCCCAGGGGCTGACCTCCCGGTCCTCGGCGTGGCTCATGACGGTGATGCCCCGCTCGGCGCAGATGGCGAAGGCCTTGGCCATGACGCTGGCGCTCTGCACCCCGTTGCCGTCCTCCGAGACAAAGCGCAGATCCTCGGGCAGGGTCTTGAGATGGTCCAGGGTCACCCCGTCGAAGTTCTCGGTGATGGAAACGGTCTGGTTGACCCCCACCAGCCCGATGCGCTCGGCCTGGGCCATGACCGCGTGGGCCTGCTCACCGGAGGAGCACACCGGCTTTGTGTTGGGCATCAGGTTCACGAAGGTGTACCCGCCGGCGGCCGCGGCGGCGCTGCCGGTGGCAAGGTCCTCCTTGTATTCAAAGCCGGGGGTGCGCCAGTGGCAGTGCAGGTCGATGAAGCCGGGCAGCAGGGTGCGGCGGGCGGCGTCCAGGACCTGTTCGCCGGCCTCGGGCGCAAGGGACAGGCCGATGGCCGCGATCTTGCCGCCGGCAAGCCGCAGGTCCACGGTGCTGCCGTCGGACAAACGGGCGTGTTGGATGAGCATGGCAGGGCCTCCTTCAAGGGGTTTTGGGCAAAAAAAAACTTTTCCCCGAAAGGAAAAGTCAAAAAAACGGGCACCGGCCCCGCCGCGGAAAACGGCGGAGCAGAAAAAAGGAGGCGGCCGGCAAGATCCTGTTTGTCAAAGCGGCCACCTCCTTTGCAGTTCGGTCTATTCTATCACAGAGAGCCGGGGATGTCAACTCCAAAAAACGGCAGATTTCACACCACCCGGTAGATGCGGGCGGCCTCGTTTTCAAATACCGGCTCGGCCCCGGCAAAGCCCTCCTCCCGGATGGCCCGGGACACATACAGCCACTGGATGCCGTTTTCCCGGGCGATGGCAAAGGCGGTGGCCGCGTCGGGCGCGGCAAAGAGCACATCGCTGACCTGTTCCAGGTTGTGGCGCAGCTGGTAGTAGTCGTAGCCGTAGTCCATCGAGTAGCGCCAGCTCTCGCAGAAGGCCTGCCGCTCGCTCATGGCGGTGTAGTAGTGCCAGGTGCCCTCCCCGATGACCGGGTCCTTGGCGTTGCGGTTCACCGCGAACACCTCGTCCGGGGCCATGGCCTGTTTCAGCCAGAGGATCGCCTCCTCCTCGGCGGGGGTCACGGTGTCGGCGTAGACCGGGTAGGACGGGCGCAGCCCGGCGCAGCGCAGCGCCACCTGCACCCCCAGCCGGGCCGGCTGGGCCACGGTGGGGGCATTATAGGCAAAGCCGGCCAGCGCCACCGCGCAGCCCAGCGCCGCCGCCCACCGGCGGGTGAACAGGGCGGGCAGTTCCGGCAGCGCGAACCAGAGAAACAACAGCCCCACGTTGAAAAAGTACACGTGGGAAGAGGAGTAATGGTGGAACAGGCAGTAGGCCAAAAAGCCGCCGATCGCCGCCGCGGCCACGATCAGAAAGCCGCGGCGCACCTTTGTCAGCCGGGGCAGCTGGGCGGCGGCCGCGATCAGCCAGAGCAGCACGCCGGCGGGGGCGGCGGCCAGCAGATGGCGGGCCAGCTGGGCCGGGCTGCACCAGGGCTGGAACAGCAGGTTGTTGATGGCGTGGGAGAAGATGGTCACCCACAGCACCGCGAACAGGCCCAGCCCCAGCAGCCCGGCGGCCAGACCCCAGCGGTCCAGCCGGCGCTGGAACACCAGCTGGTAGACCAGCGCGGCCCCCAGCGCGCAGACGATCAGCAGCCCGTACAGGTTTTTGGACATGAGGGCGGTGAGCATCACCCCGCCGAAGGCCAGCAGGGTGCCCTTGTTCCAGCCGGGCCGGAACAAAAGATACAGGCAGGTGCAGGCGGTGAGGGCGGCGGCGGCCATGCCGTTCAGGTTGCGCAGATAGCCCAGCAGACACCCCGGCCCCGAAAAGAAGAGGGCGCCCGCCGTCACCGCCAGGGCCCGCAGCGGGGCCGCGCCGTACATCCGGGCCGCGCTGTACAGGCTGCACACCAGCGCCGGGATCAGGATCAGATAGTGGTAGGCGCAGAAGGCGTCGTAGGCGCTCACGCCGCAGAAACGGGCCAGAAAGCCCACCGTGGCGTCGGACAGATAGTGGTAGCTCAAGGTGCCGCCCACGTTGCGCAGATCGGCCAGCGGCGCGCCGTACTGCACGGCGGCCGCGTTGCCCACCGACCAGAGCATATCCTGGTGGTACTGCATATTGCCGGCGGCCAGGGCGTGGGCAAAGGGGAACACGCCCACAAACACGCTGATGACCAGCGCCGCCGCCCCGCAGAGAAGCAGCAGCTGCTGGGCAAAGGAAAGTTCAGCGGGCAGGCGGGGACGGTGGTGGGCCAGGTCCCAAACGGCCAGCGCGGCCAGGGCCAGCGGCGGCAGATAGACAAACCAGGCCGGCAGCCCCAGCGCCCCGCTGAGCACAAAGCCCAGAAACAGCACCGCCACCCCCAGACAGTAGGAGAGGCTGACCGCCGCGGTCAGGGAGAATTCGCCCACCAGCCGGCGGGCCAGAGCGTAACCCGGCAGAAAGATCAGCAGCACCGCCGCCAGCGGGTAGAGCGCCGCGCCCGGCAGCCAGAAGCCGCCCAGCGCCACCGCCGCGATGTATACGATCAGGCTGGCCGCGGCGCACAGCGCGGTGAACGCGGTCATGACTTTTTTGTTCATAGTGTTCTCCCTTGCTTTTCAGCTTGCGGCGCACCCGCCGTCACGGTATCCATTATAGGCGGGCGGGCGGCCGATTGCAAGCCGGGCGGTTGCGCTGCGCGGGGCGGGTGGTGTATAATAGGGGGCAAATACCCGCAAGGGGAGGGAGAGAGTATGGGCCTTTTGGCAGATGCCCGCAATATGCAAAGCAAGGACCCGGCGGCCACCAGCCTGGCCCAGGTCTTGCTGCTGTATCCGGGGTTTCACGTGTTGATTTTTTATAAGGTGGGGCACTGGCTGTACCGGCACCGGCGCTTTTTTTTGGCCCGGATGGTCAGCCAGTGGGGCCGGGGATTTACCGGCATCGAGATCCATCCCGGGGCCACCATCGGCCCGGGGCTGTTTATCGACCACGGCATGGGGGTGGTGATCGGGGAGACCGCCGAGATCGGCGCCAACTGCACCATCTACCATCAGGTGACCTTGGGTGGCACCGGCAAGGATACCGGCAAACGGCATCCCACCATCGGCAACAACGTGCTGATCGGCGCAGGTTCCAAGGTGCTGGGGCCGGTGATGATCGGGGACAACACCCGCATCGCGGCGGGCAGCGTGGTGCTCAGCTGCGTGCCGGCGAACTGCACCGTGGCGGGGGTGCCCGCCGTGGTGGTGCGTCGGGACGGGGCTCGGGTGCGCCCCAGCGACGATCTGGACCAGCGGGATATCCCGGACGTGCTGCATGAGCAGCTGCGCAAGCTGGAAAAGCGGGTGGCCGCCCTGGAGTGCCAGGCCGCCCGCCGCAGCGCCGACGAACTGCCCGACGAGGCAGAGGAAGAGCGGCGGTAAGGGCCGATCTGGGGGACAACAAGGGCTGCAGGCGCAACAACGATGCGCCCGCCCGGCTGCGCCGACCGCCCTGCCGGTCCGGGTCTCCACCGGAGACCCGGCCGCTTCGCGGACCCGGGCCCCCATACCCCCGGAAATCAGGGGCAAATATCTTTGGCCCTGGGGAATACTATAAAAAAGGCCGGTGCGTACACGGAATACGCACCGGCCTTGTGTTTACAACAATCCCGAGGGCCAATGTATTGGCCCGACAAATGGGGGGCTGGGGGACTGGTCCCCCAGATTGGCTCTTTACTCCCGCGGGCGGCCGTCCGCGTCAAAGCGGCGGCGCAGAGCGCGCTCGGTGGCGGGGATGACCGCCAGCAGAACAACCAGCTGCACCACCGCGACCGCGCCGCCCGCCAGGCTCACCGCATCGGCGTCCCGGCCCAGCACCGGCAGCATGGCCAGCGCCGACAGCGGCAGCATCACCAGCCCGCCGCGGCACATCAGCCGCCCGGCGTACTGGTTGGCGAATTGCCAGGTAAACTCGTTTTTCATCGAGCGGGCGGTGCGGTAGCCGTAGACCCACTGGATGGTCTTGGGGGTGCGCCGCCACAAAAACCAGCCGAACAGCGCCAGCAGGCCCGGGATCAGCAGCACCATACAGAGCATAAAAACCCAGAATCCCATACGCTCCTCCTCATTCGCCCAGGGTGAATTCGGCCAGAAGATCGCTGGTCTCGGCCCAGCTGTCGTACCGCAGGCTGACGCGGGCACTCTCGCCCTCCTCCAGATACAGCAGATGGCACACCTCCACCTCCCGGCCCGCCGGCAGCACCGGCCGGGCGGCCAGCACCGGGCTGGACCCGTCGTCCCAGGGATAGAGGGTGTCGCCGCCGGCGGTGTACACCAGGTCGTAGCTGGACAGCGGCAGGCTGCGGTCACTCTGGTTTTCCAGGATGTAGCGCACCTCGTACCAGTCCCGCCAATCGTCCGGCCGGTCGGGGGAGGCGGCCGGGGTCACGGTCAGATCCCGGACCTGCAAATTCACCGTCGCCGCGTCGCCCGGGATCAGGGTCACGTCACCGATCTGCAGGCTCACCGAGCCGCCGCCCTGCGGATGCAGCGCCAGCAGCAGGCAGATCAGCCCGGCAAAGAACACCGCCGCGCAGGCCGCCAGGCCCAGCCAACGGTTTTTGGCGGATCTCATGCGTCGCTCGCCTCCTCCCAGTTCAACTCCAGCGTGGTGACGCTGCGGGTATGGGCGTCGTAGTTGTCATCCAGCACCTGATCCTCCAGGCAGAGGGTGGCCCCCTCGTCGGCCGGGCCGGCCAGGTACAGCCAGCCGTCCAGCGCGTCCCAGCCGGTCAGGTCGTAGAGGGACAGGGCCTGTTCGGCCAGATCCGGCCACAGGGATTCCAGGTCGTAGTCGGCCAGCGCCTCCCAGTATCCGCCGCCCGCGTACAGGCTCACCATCACCTCCACGTGGGAGTTCCAGTCGGTCAGTTCCGGGGCGTTCACCCGCACCCGGTACAGCTGCCAGCCCTCGGGCAGGCCCGCCGTGCGGCCGGTCAGCCGCTGGGGCTGGGAGAAGGTCATCGGCCGCTGGGCCAGGGTCACCGTTTCCCCCGCCTGCACCGGTACGCCGCTGGCCGGCCGGGTCACCGGCGCGGCCTCGGTGGGGCGCAGCATCCCGCTCAGGGTGAAAAAGAGCAGGCCCAGCAGCACCAGCATCACCCGCAGCAGCAGGGAACCGGCCTGGGAACCGGGCTTGGCAAAGGCGGGCCGGCGCAGGGTGCCCCGCACCCCGCCGGCGGCCGGGCGGGCGGACACAGCCGGCTGCGGGGCGGCGGCAGGCTCCGCCGGCCGGGCCGCGAAGGCCCCGCAGCCGGGGCACTGGCCGTCCTGTTTGTCATAATCGAACAGTTTGCCGCAGCTTTCGCAGCGGATCAGCATGAAACTCCCCTCCTCCGGTCGGTCGTGAAAAAGCAAAAAGCCGGACCCCGCGGGGCCCGGCCGGCAGTTACCCCTTGATCTTGCGGGGGCTGTAGGTATTCATGGCGCTCTGGTCCAGGGCGGCCTCGGCGGCGCCCTCCTCGGCCAGCTGCTGCTGCACTTCGTCGTACTTCAGGCCCCACAGCGCGTCGGAGCGCAGGCTGTCCAGGGTGGTGGAGGCGTTGAACACCGCCTCCTTCACCACGATCACCGCGCCGTAGTTGTAGCCGGTGCTCTGCAGCGCCCGCACCTCGCCCACCGCCATGGCCTTCACCTGCTCGGCGGCGTCCTCGCCCAGGTAGCTGGTCAGGGTGTCGTAGTTCACCAGCGCGCCGGTCACCAGATAGCTGGAGGCGGAGTCCGCCCCCATGCCGTTGCCCAGCAACTCGCCCACCTGGGGCAGATATTCCTCGGCCAGGGCCAGCAGATCGTCGCTGGACGTGGCCTTGTCGGCGGCCTCCTGGGCCATCTGCCACACCTGCTCCTGCTGGTCCTCGTCCAGGGCGGCGAAGGTGTTCATGTCAAAATAAGGCAGCAGCAGGTAGCTGAACCGAAAGAAATTCTCCTCCGCGTAGGCGGTCAGCTCCGCGTCGGACACCGACTCGGCGCCGTCCTGCCCGTAGAGCAGTTCCAGCAGGGCCTCCTGCTTGTAGCTGTTCTCCGCCCACAGCTGCAGGCTCTGGCGGCCGATGCCGTTGGCGGTATAGGTGTCCCCCATGGATTCCCACTGCTGCTCCACCTGCTGGTCGATCAGCTGCTGCGCGCTGTCCGAGAGCTGCCCGCTCATCGCGGCGTAGTTCTGCTCGGCGGCGGCGTAGCGGTACACCCCGTCCAGGGTCTTGGCGGTGATGTAGTCCGCGCCGGTGGTCTCGTTGCCGTCCTCGTCGTTGAAGGTGGCGGCCAGCACCTCCTTCACATCGGTGCTGGCGGCCAGGGTCTGGGCCTGCACATAGGCCTCGTACTGGGCCAGCAGATACACGCCGGCGGGGATGGTCGTGTCGCCCACCGTGCCCACGGTGGCGGGGGTCTTGATGGCGCAGCCGGCCAGCAGCAGCGCCGCTGACAGGCCCAGCGCCAGGATCTTGGTCAGTCTTTTCAAAACGGTTGCTCCTTCGTATCAACGGCCCGCACGCCGGGCCGGGTCTGTAACAGCACTATTATAGCCGCTGCGGCGCGGTTTTGCAACCAGAAGGATCAGGAGGCGGCCGGGGGCGGCGAAGCCGCCTCGCCCAGGCACTCCAGGGTCATGCGCAGCAGATCCAGCGGTTTTTCGCCCGGGGCCACCCGCACCGCCAGATAGGGCTTGTGCAGGGCGTTCAGGGTCACCCGGCCGCCCAGCTTGGCCAGCACCGGGCGCAGCCGGTCGGCCCGCAGCGCGTCGGAGTAGAGGATCAGCTGGTCCTTCTTCTGGCCGATCTCGTAGATGCCCGCCGCCGCGGCGGTGATCCGGATCAGCGAGATGTCCACCAGGCCCGACACGCTGGGCGGCACATCGCCGTACCGGTCGATCAACTCGTCCAGCACGTCGGCGGCGTCCTCCGCGTCCCGGATGGCGGCGATCCGCTTGTAGGCCTCGATCCGGCCGGCCGCGTCGGGGATATAGCGCTCGGGAATGTAGGCGTCCACCGTGATGTCGATCAGGCAGTCGGACTTGTCCGGCGCCGGGGCCTCCCCCTTCTCCAGGGCGATGGCCTGGCTGAGCATCTTCATATAGAGATCGTAGCCCACCGCCTCCATGTGGCCGTGCTGGCTCTGGCCCAGCAGGCTGCCCGCGCCCCGGATCTGCAGATCCCGCATGGCGATCCGGAACCCGGAGCCGAAGCTGGTGAACTCCCGGATGGCCGACAGCCGCTTGGCCGCCACGTCGGTGAGCACCTTGTCCCGCCGGAAGGTGAAGTAGGCGTAGGCCTTGCGGCCGGAGCGGCCCACCCGCCCCCGGATCTGGTACAGCTGGGCCAGGCCCAGCCGGTCCGCGTCCTCGATGATCAAAGTGTTGCAGTTGCGCACGTCCACCCCGGTCTCGATCAGGGTGGTGCAGACCAGAATGTCGATCTCGTCGTCCAGCAGCTGCTGCCACACCCGGCTCAATTCCGCCTCGGTCATCTTGCCGTGGGCGATGCCGATGCGGGCCTCCGGGGCCATCCGGGCCACATGGGCCGCGCAGGCGTCCAGCGTTTCCACCCGGTTGTGCAGATAGTACACCTGCCCGCCCCGGGCCAGCTCCTTCTTGATGGCCTCGGCCAAAATGCCCTCGTCGTATTCCAGCACATAGGTCTCGATGGGCTGGCGCTCCACCGGGGGCTGCTCGATGGTGGACATGTCCCGGATGCCGCTCATGGCCATGTTCAGGGTGCGGGGGATGGGGGTGGCGGAGAGGGTGAGCATATCCACCCCCAGAAAGGCGGATTTCAGCTTCTCCTTGTGCTTGACCCCGAACCGCTGTTCCTCGTCGATGATCACCAGGCCCAGGTCGTTGAACTGCACGTCGTTGCTCAGCAGCCGGTGGGTGCCCACCACGATGTCCACCACCCCGGTGCGCAGCCCCTCCAGGGTCTGCTTCTGCTGCTGGGCGGTGCGGAACCGGCTGAGCAGCCCCAGCCGGATGGGGAAGGCCTCCATCCGGGTGAGCAGGGTGTTGTAGTGCTGCCAGGCCAGGATGGTGGTGGGGGCCAGGATGGCGCACTGTTTGCCCCCCATCACGCACTTAAAGGCTGCCCGGATGGCCACCTCGGTCTTGCCCACCCCCACGTCGCCGCAGAGCAGCCGGTCCATGGGGCAGGGCTTCTCCATATCCCGCTTGATCTCGGCGGCGGCGGTCAGCTGGTCGTCGGTCTCGTCGTAGGCGAAGCGGGTCTCAAAGTCCCGCTGCCACTCCCCGTCCGGCGGGAAGGCGTTGCCCTTGGCCTGCTGGCGGCGGGCGTACAGCTCGATCAGTTCCCGGGCCATCTCCTGGGTGGCCTTTTTCACCTTGCGGCGGGTGCGGGTCCACTCGGTGCCGCCCAGCTTGGCCAGCTTCACCGTGCCCTCGTCCCCGGGGGCGGTGTACCGGCTCAACAGGTCCAGCTGGGTCACCGGCACATACAGGGTGTCTCCCTTGTCGTAGGCCAGCTTCAGGTAGTCCTTGACCACCCCCTGCAGATCCAGCCGCTGGATGCCCAGATACAGGCCCACCCCGTGGTTCTGGTGCACCACGTAGTCCCCGGGCTTGATGTCGGTCAGGCTGGACAAGGCGTCCTTGTTTTTGGGCCTTGCTTTGCGGGCGGCCGCCGTGGCCTGGCGCCGGCCGGTGAAGATCGCGTACTTGGCAAAGGGGAACTGGGCCCCGCCGGACAGATGGCCCGGCAGCACCTGCACCGCCCCGGCGGCGGGCAGCAGGTCGGGGGCGGTGGAGGCCGCGAATCCCCGCTGGCGCAGATCCTTGGTCAGGGCCTCGGCGGCGCGGGGGGTGCCCGCCAGCACCGTGACGCTGTAGCCCTGGGCCTTCAGCGGCTCCAGCTCGCCCGCCAGCCCGGCCACCTCCCCGTTCCAGGGGGGCAGGGCGTGGCCGGCGGCGTTCACCACCTCTTTTAACGGGAACTCCGGCAGGGTGCGGGCGAAGTTCTCGCACAGCAGGGTGGGCATCCGCTCCGCCGCCTGCTGCAGATAGGGCATATCCTCATACAGCCCGTCCAGCCCGGGGCAGAGCACCCCGTCCTTGAGCAGGCTCTCCAGTTCCTCGTTGCGGCGGAAACGGGTGGCCCGCTGGGCCTCCCGGATGGCGCCGGGCTCTTCCAGCACCAGCAGCCCGCCGTCAAAGTAGTCCAGCAGGGTGGCCGGGTCGGGATACCGCACCCGGAAGTACTTGTCCAGCGCCTCCGGCATGACCCCCGCGTCCAGCTGGGTCAGGTCCTCCTCCATCGCCCGCTCCAGGGCGGTGCGCTTGGGCCCTCGGGCGGCGGCCGCGTAGCTGCGCAGCGCCGCGGCGGTCTGCCCCGCGTCCCCGAACAGCACCTCCCGCGCCGGGGAGATGTACACCTTTTCCAAAGGCTCCTCCCGGCGCTGGGTCATTAAATCGAACCGGTTCAGGGTGTCGATCTCGTCCCCCCAGAACTCGATGCGGGCGGGGGCGGGCATGTCCGGCGCGTACACGTCCAGGATGCCGCCCCGCACGCTGAACTGGCCCGGGCCGTCCACCCGGTCACGCCGGTGGTAGCCCGCGTCCAGCAGCCGGGCGGCCAGTTCTTTGGGCGGGATGGTCTGCCCCGGGCGCAGCGTCAGGGTGTTGGCGCAGAACTCCGCCTTGGGCACGGTGTACTGCAGCAGCGCCTCGGCGGGCACGCAGACGGCGTCCAGCCGCCCGCCCGCCAGGCTGCCCAGCACCGCCAGGCGGCGGTACTCATACTCCCGCCCCGCCCCCTCCAGCGGGCGCAGCAGCAGGTCCCGGGCGGGGAACACCGCCGCGGCAAGCCCCAGCGCCTCCAGGTCGGAGGCGAAGCGGGTGGCCTCGGCCTCGCCGGGGGTCACCACGCAGACCGGCTTGCCGGCGTCCCGCGCCAGCAGCGCCAGCAGCTGGGCCCGCCCGGCGGGGGGCAGGCCGAACAGCGCCGCCGCGCCGGGGGTATCCAGCGCCGCGTGCAGGCGGGTGTATTCCGATGTGCGTTTCAGTATGTCTTGCAGCATGGCGGGTCTCCTGTCGGGATGCTTATCGGTTGTGGCGGTTCTGGGCCTCGCCCAGCCGGCCGTCCAGGATCAGCCGCACCGCGTCCTCGATGTCGGCAAAGCGGCCTTCCAGGGCCTTGCGGTCCTCGGGGGAGAAGCGGCCCAGCACCCAGTCGGCCAGGTCGTAGTTGGGATGGGGTTTCTGCCCCACCCCGATCCGCACCCGGGGGAACTCCTGGCTGCCCAGGCAGGCGATGATGTCCTTGAGCCCGTTGTGCCCGCCCGCCGAGCCGGAGGGCCGGATGCGCAGCTTGCCCGGGGCCTGGGTCACGTCGTCGCAGAGCACGATCACCCGCTGGGGCGGGATCTTGAAAAAGTCGGCCAGGGCCCCCACGCTGTGGCCGGACAGGTTCATGAAGGTCTGGGGCTTGAGCAGGGCCGCCTTGTGTCCGTCCACCGTCACGGTGTCGTACAGCCCCTCAAACTTGGCGCGGGTCACCCGCGCGCCCCACCGGTCCGCCAGGTAGTCCAGAGCCATAAAGCCCGCGTTGTGGCGGGTGCCGTCGTATTTCGGGCCGGGATTGCCCAGGCCGGCGATGAGCCATTCGGCCCCGCCGGCCCCGCTGGATCGAAACAACATGCTATGCCTATCTCCTTGGTGTTCTGTCTGCCGCGGGCAGACGCAAAGGGGCCGGCCCGGCACGGGATCCCCCGGCCGGGTCAGCCTGCTGTGTGGAAAAAACGAGGGTTATTTTGTCTGCTGCGCCTTGAGCTTTTTCTTCTTGGCGATGTAGGCGCCCAGCTTCTTCTCGGCCCAGCCGTCCTTGTTGGTCTGGCGGCTGCGGGCGATGGCCAGCGCCCCGGCGGGCACCTCGCCGGTGATGGTGCTGCCCGCGGCGGTGTAGGCCCCGTCCCCCACCGTGACCGGGGCGATCAGATTGGTGTTGCAGCCCAGGAACACAAAGTCCCCGATCTTGCAGCGGTACTTGGCCTCCCCGTCGTAGTTGCTGGTCACGGTGCCGCAGCCGAAGTTGCAGTACTCGCCCACGTCGGAGTCCCCGATGTAGGTCAGATGGCTCACGGTGGTGCCCTGGCCGATGTGGGAGTTCTTGGTCTCCACATAGGCGCCCAGATGCACGCCGGCGGCGGTCACGGTGTCCGGCCGGATATGGGTGTAGGGGCCGATCTTGTTGTTCGCGCCCAGGCGGCTGTCGTAGGCCTGGCTGGCGTTGAAGGTGCTGCCCTCGCCCAGTTCGGTGTTCTCCAAAAGGCTGTTCGGTCCCACCACGCAGCCCGCGCCGATGGTGGTATGGCCCCGCAGGATGCAGCCGGGCAGGATGGTGGCGCCGGGGGCGATGACCACCTCCGGGTCGATCCAGACCTGGTCGGACACAAACCGCACCCCGTTGGCCAGGTGTTTTTCAAAGGTCTGCTTATACTGCGCTTGGGCGGCGGCGAAGGCCGCGGCGGCGTCTGTTGGCATGGCGAAAGCCTCCTTTATGTATTGGCTGAAAACAGGCGAAAAACTCACCCAGTTTAAGTTTACCGCGTTTTGCCGCGTTTGCAAGAAAAATTTGGCGGCGGGGGCGCATTTTTGAGCAAAAAAAGTGCGCAAAGCGGCAAAAAACTCTGGTATTCCGCCCGGTTCTCTGGTATAATATTGGCGCATTCATTAGGTCTGTCTGGTAGGCCGCGTGCTGTGCGCGGGATGCAAAACCAACATTTTTTGGAGGTAGAGAAATTTGAGCAAGAAGAAGTATCTTTATCTGTTCAGCGAAGGCAATAAGGACATGCGCGAGATCCTGGGCGGCAAGGGCGCGAACCTGGCCGAGATGACCAACGCCGGCATGCCTGTGCCCCAGGGCTTCACCATCAGCACCGAGGCCTGCACCCAGTATTACAACGACGGCCGCCAGATCAACGAGGAGATCATGGCCGACATCTACGAATACATCGGCAAGATGGAGCAGATCACCGGCAAGAAGTTCGGTGACGTGGCCAACCCCCTGCTGGTGTCGGTGCGTTCCGGCGCCCGTGCCTCCATGCCCGGCATGATGGACACCATCCTGAACCTGGGCCTGAACGACCAGGTGGTCGAGGGTCTGGCCGCCAAGACCGGCAACCCCCGTTTCGCCTACGACAGCTACCGCCGTTTCGTCCAGATGTTCAGCGACGTGGTCATGGAGCTGAGCAAGAGCGACTTCGAGAAGATCATCGACGAGATGAAGGAAGCCAAGGGCGTCAAGATGGACACCGAGCTGGACGCCGACGACATGAAGGCTCTGGTCGTGAAGTTCAAGGACCTGTACAAGGCCAAGATGGGCAGCGACTTCCCCTCTGACCCGAAGGTTCAGCTGATCGAGGCCGTCAAGGCCGTGTTCCGCAGCTGGGACAACCCCCGCGCCAACGTCTACCGCCGCATGAACGAGATCCCCTACGACTGGGGCACCGCCGTCAACGTGCAGGCCATGGT
>CALXIA010000030.1 GCA_944388245.1 uncultured Gemmiger sp.
CGCGCTGACGGCCCACCGCGTCGATCTCGTCAATGAAGATGATGCAGGGCATGCTGCGCTTGGCCTTGTCGAACAGGTCCCGCACACGGGAGGCGCCCACGCCCACAAACATCTCCACAAAGTCGGAGCCGGAGATGGAGTAGAAGGGCACGCCGGCCTCGCCGGCGCAGGCGCGGGCCAGCAGGGTCTTACCGGTGCCCGGAGGGCCTACCAGCAGCACGCCGTGGGGGATGCGGGCGCCCAGACTGTTGAAGCGGGAGGGGTTTTTGAGGAACTCCACGATCTCCTGCAGTTCCTCTTTTTCCTCATCGGCGCCGGCCACATCGGCAAAGGTGGCCTTGCGCTGGGACTCCTGCTGATCCTTGACCCGGGCGCGGCCCACGTTCATGACGCCGCCGCCCTGGCCGCCCCGGTACATGGTGAAGATCACGAACATCATGCCCGCGGCCAGCACCAGGTAGATCACCAGTTCCCAGGGGAAACTGCTCTTGACCGGGCTCATGTCGTATTCCATGGGGGCGTCCGGATTGGCCTCGTTGTAGCTGGCCACATAGCGGTTCAGATCCTCCAGGAAGAGGCCCAGGTAGGGCATCTTATAGGAGACCTGCACCAGCTTCTCCCCGGAATTGGCGGTGGACTGGCTCTGGCCGGCCTGCTGGCCGCTCTGCTGGGGCAGCTGCCCCAGCCCCTGGCCGAACAGACTGCCCAGCAAGCCGCTGCTGCCGCTGGTTCCGGTGGACGCTGTGCCCGCCTGGGTGACCGGCTGCGCGCTTTCCGGCAGCGCGACCGGGCCCTCCTTCAGCTGGAGGGTCAGCACGCTGCTGTTCAGATCCAGTTCAAAGCGAACGACCTGGTTGTTTTCAAAATACTGGATGACCTGGGAATAGGTCATGGTGGTGTAGCTGGACACGGTGGAACCCATGCCGCTGTAGAAGATCACCACCAGGGTGACCATCACCAGCAATACGGCGACAAAAATGCCGTTTGTACGAGGTTTACGGGGCAAAAGATCAACTCCTGTTATCTGTCAATTTGCCTTGGGCGCGGGGCTCATTTTTCGTAGATCTCCGGTTTGAGCACCCCCACATAGGGCAGGTTGCGGTATTTTTCGTCGTAGTCCAGGCCATAGCCCACCACGAACTCGTCCGGCACCCGGTAGCCGATGTAATCCGCCTTGATATCCGCCTTGCGCCGATCCGGTTTGTCCAGCAGGGTGGCGATGCGGATGCTGGCCGGATTGCGGGCGGCCAGCATCCCTTTCAGATAGGAAAGGGTCAGGCCGGTGTCCAGGATATCCTCCACGATCAGCAGGTCCTTGCCGGTCAGGTCGGTGTCCAGATCTTTGACGATCTTGACCACGCCGCTGGTCTTGACCCCGGACCCGTAGGAGGATACGATCATGAAATCGATGGTGCAGGGCAGATCAATGGCGCGCATCAGGTCGGTGAAATAGACCACCGCGCCTTTCAGCACCGTGACCAGCAGCAGGTTCTTACCCGCGTAGTCCCGGGTGATCTGGGCGCCCATCTCGGCGCATTTGGCCTTGAGTTCTTCTTCCGAATACAAGACCTTGAGGATATCGTCGTTCAAACTCATCTTCTTTCCTCCATGTATAGGATCGGGGTAATCCGAATGATTTTTTCCGTATCCGCCCCCGGCTGGGTGCCTTCGGCAAAACCCGCGCCCCACAGCCAGAGTACCCGGTTCCCGTCCGCCACGATCGGCCAGTAAGGCCGCTGGTCGGCGGGGATCTTTTCTTCAATAAAATAGCGATGCAAGGTCTTGGTCACCCCGCGGCCCCGCGGGGCAAACCGGTCGCCGGGCTGCCGGGTGCGCAGTCTGGCTGATGCTATTTTAGCATAATCCGCCAAAGAGTTTAAGTCTTTTTTGTAAACATCTGGGTCGAAAGCCGCGAATTTCGCGTCCAGGATCTGGATTTTCACACAAAAATCACCATCCAGCGCCCATTCGCCGGCCTCGACCGGCATGCAGGGCGCGGCGGGGGGCGTTGTCTTCCGCCCGACGCGCTCCAGCCACAGCCGGCCGTTTTTGGCCCGCAGACGGCTTTGCGGGCTCAACTGCACCGCGCCCTGGCCCGCGGCCAGCAGCCGCTGTGCCAGTTCCAGCCGGCGGGCGCTGGGATCACAGACCCGGCGCAGGATCGCCAGCAGCGCCGCCTGGCGCACCGGCTCGTCGGCGGCCGCCAGTTCCTCCAGCCGCCAGCCCTCCGGCATCGCCGCCCGCACTAACAGGGTGTCCGCCTTTTGGGTAAAATACCCGTCCAGCGCGGCCATTCGCTCACAGAAATCGCTCAAAGCCCGCACCGCCGCCGGATTCACCGTTTCCAGCGCCGGTATCGCCCGGTGCCGCACCCGGTTGCGGGCGTAGTCGTCCGCCTCGTTGGTGGCGTCCTGCACCCAGGGCACCCCCAGCGCCCGGCAGTAGGTCTCGGTGTCCGCCCGCTCCACACAGAGCAGCGGTCGCACAAAGCAGCCCCGTTTCACCGGGATGCCCGCCGCCCCTCGCAGCCCGCTGCCCCGGGCCAGCCGCAGCAGTAAGGTCTCGGCCTGGTCGGTGCGGGTGTGGGCGGTGGCAATGACCGCGCCCCGCGCGGCGGCCAGCCGCTCAAACCAGTCGTACCGCAGCCGGCGGGCCCAGTCCTCCCCGGGATGTTCCGGCACTGGCACCCCGGCGGCGGCAGGGCTGTGCCGGTGAAGCCGGATCCCGTGCCGGGCGCAGAAATCGGCCACGAACGCTTCGTCCGCGTCCGCCGCCGCACCCCGCAGCCCGTGGTTCACATGCGCCGCCTCCACGGTGCAGCCCCAGTCCCCCGCCCGGCGCAGCGCAAACGCCAGCAGGGCCATCGAGTCGGCCCCACCGGAGACCGCCACAATGACCCTGCCGGCCTGTGGGAACAGCCCTCTGGCCCGGACAAAGGCGCCGACTTCCTTTTCCAGACGGGGCTGCGCGGATTCAGTTGTATTCATGCACAAAGTCCCGGTTCATGAAGCGGGTATGAGCGCCGTCCCAGCCCAGGGGCACCCGGTCGGTGGAACCGTGCCGGTTCTTGGCCACGATGCAGTAGGCGGTGTCCGCGCCCTCCTGGACCTCGTTGCCGGAGGTGGAGGCATAGTAGCCCTCCCGGTAGAGCATAAGCACGATGTCGGCGTCCTGCTCGATGGAGCCGGAATCCCGCAGATCGGACAGCTGGGGCTGATGATCGGCGCGGCCGCTTTTTTCGGTGGCGCGGCTCAACTGGGACAAAGCCATCACCGGCACGTTCAGTTCCTTGGCCATGATCTTCAGGTTTCGGGTAATCTCGCTGATCTCCTGCACCCGGTTTTCGGTGCGTTTGCCGGTGCTCATCAGCTGGAGATAGTCGATGACGATCAGGCCGATGGGCGCGCGGGAGGTGTCCCGGTTGATCTGGCGGATCTTGGCCTTGATCTCCGGGATGGTGATGTTGGATGTGTCGTCCATAAAGATGGGCACATCGTGCAGCAGTTCGGTCACGTGCACCAGGTCCTGCCAGTCGGAGCTGGTGAGGGCGCCGGTTCGGAAGGCCTGGCTGCCGATGCCCGCCTCGGAGGACAGGATCCGGCTGACGATCTGATCCTTGCCCATCTCCAGGCTGAAGATAGCCACCGGCACCTTCTGGCGCTTGGCCACGTTGGTGGCGATGTTCAGCGCGAAGCTGGTCTTGCCCATACCGGGGCGGGCGGCCAGGATGATCAGGTCCGAGCGGCCCAGCCCGCCGCTGAGCAGTTCGTCCAGGCCGGTGAAGCCGGTGGGGATGCCCGCGTATTTGCTGCGGTTGGGGCCGGACAGCTGCTGCAGGCTGATCAGGGTGTCCACCACCACATCGTTCATCTGGGTCAGGCCGGTCTGGCCCCGGCCCGAGCGGATCTCATACAGGCGCTGTTCCGCGCTTTCCAGCAGCAGGTCCGCGTCGGTTTCCTCGGCGCTCTGTTCCAGGATGCTCTGGGCCGCCAGCATGAGTTGGCGCACCCGGTATTTTTCCTCCACGATGCGGGCGTAGGCCTTCACGTTGCTCACCGAGGGCACCGTCTCCGCGATGCTGGTCAGATACTGCACCGCCGCGTCCGGGCTCTCAAACGCCCCGCTGGCGCTGACCGCCTCCTGCAGGGTGACAAAGTCCAGGGAATAGCCGGCGGTGTACAGCCGCAGCATCTGGGCGAAGATCTCCCCGTTGCTGCGCTGGTAGAACATCTCCGGGCGCAAGATCTCCACCAGATCGGCCAGAACGCCCGGTTCCAGCAGCACCGCGCCCAGCACCGACTGTTCCGCCCGCAGGTTATAGGGCAGGGACAGACCCATGCTTTCCAGGTTAAGGCTCACATCTTTCATCGTTCACGCGCTCTTTTCCGGCCCGGCCGGGCCAACAGGATAACCGGCGCGAAGCAGCGTTGTGCCCCGCGCCGGTTGCTTGTATACGAAGGCTTACAGTTCCTCCACCTTGACCTTAAAGGTGGCGCTGACGCCGGCGTGCAGCTTGATGACGGCGGTGAAGGTGCCGAAATCCTTGATGTCCCGCTCCAGTTCCACCTTGCGCTTGTCCACATCTGTGCCTACCACCTTGGCCAGGCCGTCCGCCACGTCCTTGGCGGTGATCTTGCCGAACAGCCGGCCGGACGCGCCGCCCTTGGCCTTGAGGGTCACGGTCTTGCCCTCCACCTTGGCGGCCAGTTCCTGGGCCTGCGCCAGCGCCTCGGCGGCGTGGTGGGCCTGGGCTTCGCTCTTGGTGCGGGCCACGTTCAGCGCGCCCGCGTCCGCCGCGGCGGCCAGCCCGCGGGGAAACAGGAAATTGCGGGCGTATCCGTCCGAGACCTCATGGATCTCGTCTTTTTTTCCGATGTTCTTTACGTCCTGCTTGAGAATGACCTTCATGTTGACTCCTTCTTTCCGTCCCGGGCGGACCCGGAACCGGGATTGTTTTTCGCTTTTTTCTCCTGTTCGGCGCGGAACGCGTCCACCGCCCCGATCAGCAGTTCCCGCGCATGCTGGGCGCTGCAGTCCTTCAGCTGGGCCCCGGCCATGGTCAGATGCCCGCCGCCGCCCAGCGATTCCATGATGACCTGCACGTTCACCTCGCCCATGCTGCGGGCCGAGATGTTCACGCCGCCGTTCTTCTCCACCGCCACAAAGCTGGCGGCCACCCCTTCGATGCCCAGCAGGTCGTTGGCCGCCTGGGGCACCACCACCGCCAGCCCGGGGGCCAGCGAACCGCATACCGAGATGGCGCAACCTTTATGGATAAAGGCGTTTTCCACCAGGGAGGCCTTGGCGGTGTACTCCTCCATGCTGCTGGCGAACAGCCGCTTGACCTCTTCGGTGCGGGCGCCCATCTGCCGCAGATAGGCCGCGGCCTCAAAGGTCCGCACGCCGGTGTGCAGGGCGAAATTGCGGGTGTCCAGCATGATGCCGGCCAGCAGCGCCTGGGCCTCCATCGGGGTGGGTTTGTCCTCCCGGGTGCCCACATACTGCATCATCTCGCTGACCAGTTCACAGGTGGAGGAGGCGTAGGGCTCGTGGCAGAGCACCACCGGATTCTCAATATACCCCATCGTTTTGCGATGGTGGTCGATCACCGCCACATGGCGGCACCGCTCATAGATCTCCCGGCTCTCCAGCAGGTGGGTCAGGTAGGTATCCACCACCACCAGCAGGGTGTCCTTGGTGATGGTGTCCAGCACGTCCTCCGGCTCGGTAAAGTCCTCCCCGAAGCCGGCGTTCTTGAACTGGCGCAGCAGCGGCCCGGCCAGGGTCGCCCCGCTGCGGATGGCGATGATCGCCGGCACGTCCAGGATCTTGCAGATCCGCAGCACCCCGATGGCCGCACCCAGGCTGTCCAGATCGCTCATCCGGTGGCCCATGATGATGACGCTGTCGCTCTGGCGGATCATGTCGGCCAGCGCGGTGGCCAGAAGCCGGTTTTTGACCTTGCTGCGCTTTTCAATACTGCGGGATACCCCGCCGTAGAACTCGAATCCGTCCTGCGTCTTGACGGCCACCTGGTCGCCGCCCCGGCCCAGCGCCATATCCAGCGACTGCTGGGCCATCTCCTGACATTCCGCCAGGGTGGCGCCGCCCCGGCCCACGCCGGCGGACAGGGTGATGGTCTGGGTCTCGTCCAGCGCGCGGATCTCATCCAGCAGGCTGAACCGGCCCTCCACCATCTGCTGCATGTGGCGTTCCTCCACCACAGCGATGTACCGGCCCCCGCCCAGCCGGCGCAAAAAGCCGGACGTCCGGCCGAAATACTGTTCCAGGGTGCGGTTGACCCCTTCCATCAGGCGGGCTTTTTCCGAATCCTTCATACCGTTGAAGAGGATGTCGTAGCCATCCACCTCCAGCAGCAGGTAGGCCGGGCGGCTGGCGGCGTACTCGGCGGCGGTGGCCCGCAGCCGGGTCAACTCCACCAGGAACACCACCCACACATCGCCCTCTTCCGACGCGCCGGAGGCGTACACATTGAAACGGCGGTCCCCGATCGCCAGATCCTGCCCCTCCGGGCGGGACGCGGCGGCCAGATCCAACCCGGGCAGCAGCTGCTGCGCCGGGGCCAGCAGGCTGCCGGGGGTTATGCTTTCCGCAAAGCGGGCGTTGCACCAGAGCATCGCGCCGCTCTGCACCACCATCGCCGGCAGCGGCATGGCAGCCAGGGTAGCCTGCACGCCGCCGGGCGCGGACAGGTCGCCGCTGAGATACCGGGCCACCCGGCGGCGCAGACGGCGCGCGCCCAAAGCGGCCAGCCCCAGGATCAGCGCCAGCGCCAGGCCCGCCGGAATCAGCAGGATCGGCCGGTCAAAGGTCAGCACCACCAGCAGCGCGGCGCACAGCGCGGCCAGCACCGCCAGCAGGATCTCCAGTTGAAGACGGGGATTGCGTTTCATGGTTCACTCCTCGATACAGCCGTTTCCCGCGGCGCGGGGCGGGCTGCACAGCGCCGCGCGCACGCGGGCCTTGGCTCTTTACACTTCCATCAGGATCGGCAGGATCATCGGGCTGCGCTTGGTCTTGCGGTAGATATAGGCGCTGAGCGACTCCCGCACCCGGGTCTTGACGCTGTTCCAGTCGTGCATGTGGTAGTCGGCGGCGCACTTGTCAAACACCGCCTGCACCACCCGGCGGGCCTCGTCCATGAGCTCCTCGCTCTCCCGCACGTACACAAAGCCGCGGCTGACCAGGTCCGGGCCGGCCAGCACCTGGCCGGTCTTGTTGTCCACCGTGGCCACCACGATGACCAGGCCGTCCTGGGACAGGTGGCGGCGGTCCCGCAGCACCACGTTGCCCACATCGCCCACGCCCAGGCCGTCCACCATGACGGCGCCGGCCTGTACCGGTTCGCCCAGGGTCATCGCGTCCCGGGACAGCTGGATGCAGTCGCCGTTGGCGGCGATCAGGATGTTCTTCTCCGGGATGCCCAGCTTCATAGCGGTCATGGCGTGCTTTTTCAGCTGCTTGTACTCGCCGTGGACCGGCAGGAAATACTGGGGATTGGCCAGGGTGAGCATGAGTTTCTGCTCCTCCTGGCAGGCGTGGCCGGACACATGCACGTCGTACATGGACTCGTAGATGACCTCGGCCCCCAGGCTCAGCAGGCCGTTGACCACCTTGGTGACCATCTTCTCATTGCCGGGGATCGGGTTGGCGCTGATGATGATAAAGTCGCCCGGGCCCACCCGCACGTTGCGGTGGCTGCTGCTGGCCATCCGGGACAAAGCGCTCAACGGCTCGCCCTGGCTGCCGGTGGTGATCAGAACGATCTTTTCCGGCGGATACCGGTTGATCAGCTCCAGATCGATCAGCACCCCTTCGGGCGCGTGCAGATAGCCCAGTTCCAGCGCCATCTGGGTGTTGTTGGCCATGCTGCGGCCGGACACCGCCACCTTGCGGCCGTTCTCCACCGCCAGATCGATCATCTGCTGGATGCGGTAGAGGTTGGAGGCGAAGGTCGCAATGATGATCCGCTGTTTGGAAGCTTGGCGGAACAGGTTGCTCACGCTCTCGGCCACCTTGTGCTCGGTGGCGGTGAAGCCCGGCCGCTCCGCGTTGGTGGAGTCGCTGAGCAGCGCCAGCACCCCGCGGCGGCCGTACTCGGCAATGGTGGTCAGGTCGGTGGGACCGCCGGTGAGGGGGGTGTAGTCCACCTTGAAGTCGCCGGTCTGGATCACGATGCCGGCGGGGCACTCGATGGCGAAAGCCACCGCGTCCGGAATGGAATGGTTCACATGGATGGGCTCGATCGTGAAGCAGCCCAGCTTGAACTTGTTTTTCGGGGCGATCTCCACAAATTTGGTGCTGCCCAGCAGGCCGTGTTCTTCCAGCTTGTTCTTGATCAGGCCGATGGTCAACCGGGTGGCGTAGACCGGCAGATTCACCTGCCGCAGCAGATAGGGCAGGCTGCCGATGTGGTCCTCATGGCCGTGGGTGATGATGATGCCCTTGATCCGGTCCCGGTTCTGCACCACATAGGTGAAATCGGGGATGACCAGGTCGATGCCGAACATCTCGCTGTCCGGGAAAACCAGGCCGCAGTCCACCAGCAGCATATCCCCCTCGCACTCATAGAGGGTGATGTTCTTGCCCACCTCGCCCAGGCCGCCCAGCGGGATGATCCGCATGGAGGGCGCGGCTGCGCCCCGGCGGGACGGGTTGCGGCGGCGGTTGTTCGGCCGGGGTTCGGCCGGGTGCGCCGGCGCGGAGGCCGCTGCGGCGGCAGGCGCCGCGGCGTTTCTGGGTTTGGACGCGCGGGGGCGGCGGCTGCCGCCCTCCTGCGAAGTTTTGGCCGCGGGGCGGCGGGACGGAGCGCGGCGGGTCGTTTTTTTCTCCGGTGTGGGATTGGTTTGCTTGTCTGTTTGTGCCATACTACCTCCATATTGATGTGCGTACCAGAGCCCGCCGCTCATTGCCGCGGCCAGCCCGGCACCAAGATGTTGTGTGCGGCATGCCGCCGCTATCCTTACCGGCAAGCCCCTTCCGGGCCGCCATAAGTATCCGTTTTCCTATACGAGCACGGTGAGTCCATTGAAAAATGCGACCCAGGCTCTGCGCAATGACAACGTACACCTAAAGATAAGTTTATTATACGGCCCCCTGTAGGCTTTGTCAATTCAGCGCAGCTGTCCGAAGTTTCGTCCAAACCGAACGCTGTTAAACGCGCGAAAACGATTCACCGGCAAAAGCGCGAAAATACAGGGCAGAGGCTGCCGGCAGCCTCTGCCCTGTCGCTGGTTGGTATGGGGGTATGGTTTTACTCTGCGTCGGAATTCACCGGTTCCCGTGGCCCGCGGGAAAAGCGTGCCGCCAGCAACGCCAGCAGCATGACCGGGATCGTCCAGCCGTTGGCCAGCACAAGCCCGTTCCAGCCGCTGGTGAGCAGGGTGACCGCCAGCGCGCAGACCGCGAAGACGGCGGACAAAATTCTCTCTTTTCCACGGCTTGTGGCAAAGACCGCCAGCAGGATCCCCAGCAAGGCCGCCGCCGCGTTCAGCACCACGAAAGGCTTCCCGTCCGCTTGGGTCTCGACCGGCTCGGGCTGTTCCGGCTCGGGCTGCTCCGCCGCGCTCTCCTCCGGGGGCCGGGCATCCGGCTGGGGCCGGGCGTCGGGCTCCGAGGGCAGCGGCTCCGTCTCCGGCGCCAAAACCGCCGGCTGTGTTTCTTTCTCTTGTTCCACGGCCGGTTTTGTCACCGCCGGTTCGGTCGGGATCACCGCGGGCGCCTGTTCCACCGGACGATTCTGTGCTGTCTGGTCCTCCGGGACCGGCTGGGCATTGGCGTAGACCACCGAATACAGGGAAAATTGTTTGGCAAAGATGGTCAGGACGGTCCGGCTGTCATTGACTACAAAATACTCGCCCCGCTGATTGGCCTCGGTGCCGATCTCATCCACCGCGCCCTCGTGTTCCCGCAACACCCGGTAGTCGTGGCGATTTTGCAGCTCACCGTTCAGCGGGATCACGATCTCGATCAGCAGGTTGGATTCGGTGACCGGCCGCTCGTCCAGAGCCGCGCCGTCCGCGTCCTTGCGGGTTTTGTCCAGGGTCAGATCCAGGGTAAGGCCTTCCCGGAAACCCTCGACCAGCTTGTTCAGCGCATCCTGCAGCGGGCTGTCCGCCGTGGGACGTTCCTGTTCCACGGTCATGCGGATCTCCACCGTACCGCCGCTTTTCACCAGGGTCCGGTCCTCCTCGGTATACACCTCGTCGGGCTGCTGCGCGAAGACGTTGTCCAGGTTTCCCACGACCACGGGCGGCGCGCCGTCCAGCACCTTCAGCACCGAGTTGGTGTTGCCCTCCGGCAGCTGTATGACGCACTGATTCTGGTCTCGATCGATCAGCTCGACCTTTTGGGTCTGCATGATCTCACCATAGCTTGCCACCAGGTTGTACAACCCGGCGCTCACCTGCTGGAACGAGAAACGGCCTTCCAGGTCGGTCTGGGTCTGGGCGATCTGTTCGTTTCCGCGCATCAGGGTGATCAGAACATCCCCCGCGGGCCGCGGCGCGCTTTCGCCCTCCTGCGGCTCCCAGACCACCGAGCCGTCGATCGAGTAGGTTGCCTCGTCCCAGACGGCGGTGAACTGTACATTCTCCGCGGGCATCACAAAGGTCGAACCGGCCGAATAGACCCGGCCCCCATATTGCCAGCCCGCGAACCGATAGCCCGGCCGCTCCAGTTCACCCGGGCCCGGCAGGATCTGGACACCGCCTGCCAGGCTTGCCGGCAGGGTCGGCGCCGAACCGGTCGCGTCCGCCGCGCCGGGCAGGAAGGTGACGGAATAGGCAGCGGGCGCGGCGGCACTGTAGATTTCCAGCACGCCGATCTGCCGCGCGGCCTGGTCCGCCCCGTCGCTGTGCCGATAGTTGGCGTCGGTGATTGTGGCCAGGATCGGATACCGCCCGGCTTCCACAGGCTGCGCCGTCTGTTGGCCGTCCGCGCTCTGGTACTGGATCGTAAAGTCTTCAAAGACCTGACCCAGCGCCTGCGCCGTGATCTGTGCCGTATGCGGCTGCCCGTCGTACGGCGCGCTGCTCATCTCCACCTGGAAAACGACCGGCGCCGGGCGGATCGCAAAGGATGCGGTATCGTTGCGCAGGGTATAGTTGTGGGCCCGCTCGCCCGTGAGCCGGGCCAGAGCGGAGTAGCTGCCGGCCGCTGTCTGCGCACTGTCGTCGGCAGAGGCCTGCACCTTGCCCGCGTCGGCTTCCAGCACCCCGATCAGCCCGGCGATGCGGGGCGCCTGCGCGGCCCGGTTATACACCATGTCCAGCGAATTCCAGGTAGCTGTCAGCTCGCGCGTTTCAATGGTGAACGCGGCCTGCTTTGTCACGGCCTGGTAGTTGTTGGTGGCGGCAAAGACGGCCTCCACCTGGTAGCTGCCCGCGTCAGAGGGCCGGTCGGCGGAATCGTAGGGGGTGACCCCATCCGCCAGCAGACCGGTATAGTGGCAGGTGACCGCGTCGGTGCCGTTGGTGGCGGATTCCGCCACCGGCTGGGCGGGGTTCTCCCCATAGGTCCAGCTTTCCATGGCCAGCGTGGCTGTGCCCTGGGCCGGGGTGATGGTCACGGTCAGGCCCTCCGGCTGCCGCAGGGTGTAGTTGGCCGCGTCCGCGCCGGTCAGGGCATAGCCGCTCACCGTGACCGCCAGGTTCTCCCCCGCGTCCGGCGCGGCCAGACGGCCCTGCGCCCCGGCGGCGTCCACCGCCACATCGTCCGGCACGCCATTCCGGCTCACGATCCCCTCCAGGCTGCCGCCTGTCAGGGTCACCAAGACGTTGCCCGGCTCATAGTCCCGCCCTTCGGCGGTCACGCCGGCCAGGGTCAGTTCCCGGGGCGACACCGCAACCGGGATGGTCTGTTCCACCGGCGCGTAGTTCGCGTCGGCAGGGGTAAAGACCACCGTATAACCCGTGTTGCCCACCGTGGGGATAGTGTTGCTCTCTTTCCAGGCATACTGACCGTACATCGCCTGGTCCCCGCCGGTCAGCGCGCTTTCTCCCAGGGTCTGGCCATAGGTCAGCGCCGCCGCCTGCGGCCAGGTCATGGTCTCGCCCGCCGGATAGGGTACGCCCCGGATCTCCAGCGTGCCGACCTGTTTCTCCCGCACCTCCTCCGATTCCCCGGCAAAGGTCAGGTTCTGGTTTTGCAGGCTCACAAAAATCTCGTAGCGGCCCGTGTTCACCGGCGTGACGGTCTGGCCGTTCTGCGCATACCGCACGGCGTAGTCGCCGCCGCTCACCGTCAGGCCGTCCACCTCGCTGTGCGGGGTCACGACGGCGGCTTTTTCCGCCGTGTCGTAGTCCTGGGTCGCGTTGCTGACCACAAACTCCACCGGGGCTTTGGCAATGGTTGCCTCGATCGATTGGGTCGCGGTGCTGGACAGGCCCTCGCTGTCGGTCGCGGTGACCTGGCAGGCGTACCGGTACTCCCCGGCGTTCGCTGCCGTCAGGGTGAAACTCGGCTCCGTCGCGCCCGCAACGGGGGTCCCGGCCGCATCCAGCCACTGGTAGGTATACTGAATCCCCGAAGCCGGGTGATCCGGCTGGGCGGTAAAGACCAGGTCGCCTTTGTTATAGGTTCCGCTCCCCTGGCCGCCGGCGTAGCTTGCCGAGAGGGTCAGGCCGGGAGCCTCCAGTTCCCAGGCAGCGGCAAGGGTGAAGCTGCCGGTCACGGGGGCGTCAAACGCATAGGCCGCGCCGTCCTTCTGCCAGCCGGTAAAGCCATAGCCGGTGCGGGCGGCGTCCGCGGGCTGGATGACCTGGCCGTCCTCCAGAATCAGGCGGGCGGGCAGATCGCCGGCCGAGGCAAAACCCACCTGATGCAGCACCGCTGTCTGCACCGCGCTCTCGGTTCCCGCGCCGCTGACCGCCTTAAAGTAGTAGGCGCCGGGTTCGGTGAGGGTAAGGGTGCCGGAGGACAGTTCCGTATAGGTTGTGCCGTTGGCGGAATAGAACAGCGCAGCGCCGGACGCACCGCTCTGCATCTCGATCTCCAGTTCGGCCTGGGCTTGCTGTGCCTCCAGCGTGGCCGGCTGCCGAATCTGCACCGAAGGCGCTTGTGTATCCAGGTAAATCGGCCCGAATAATCCGTCGGTGCTGTTGCCGACCCCATCGGTCACCCGATAGTACAGATACCGCTGGTCCGCATTTTCGGCGGTGACGGTAACGCTCCCCTGGGCGACGGTCTGGTTTTGCAGTTCGGTATCGGCCGGAACGGTCTGGCTGCTGGTGAAGGCCGTTTGTACAGACTGCACGCCGCTGCCCCCATCCGCCACGGTAAAGGTGATACCCAGTGCGGCGGGATGCCAGCCGCCGGGAATCGAGGAGGTCAGCGTGACCTGGGGCGGTTCGGCGTCGATGCCGGAAACGGTAAAGCTTTTCCAGGTCTCATTGCCCGCATGGTCGGTGAGGATCAGGAAATAGCTGCCGTTCTGGTCTATGGTAAAGCTGTCGCCGGAAATTGTGACCCGTTCTTCCGAGCCGACCGGCTTATACTGAATCCGGGCCACGCCGCTGCCGCCGTAACCGGTAACGGCCCCCTGCGCATTGTACAGCGCGGTGGAATCGTCACTGAGGCCCTGCAGGGTGACCGTCTGGGCCTGATCGGTCCAGCCGTCGGACACCTGCACCGCCGTGACATACGGGGCCGTGGTGTCGATGTAGTTGACAAGGATGGTCGCTTCCCCGGTGCGGCCCCGCCGGTCAACGGCGGTGACGGTATACAGGCCGTTCCGGCCCACGGTGAAGCTGCCGGCGGTGTCCCCGCTTTCCACCGAACCCGCGTCCGAAACCCCGTACAGGGTGAAGGGGTCGTCGCCGGTCTCGCCGGTCAGGGTCCAGGTGAGTTCGGCGCCGGTATTCTGCCAGCTTTGGGGCGCGCCGGAAAGCGCGACCTGAAGCTGACCCGTCGGGGCCGTCTGCAGCGTGTAGGCGCGGGATGTGGTTGTGACGCTGTTGCCTGCCTGGTCGGTGGCACGCAGATGCAGATAGATGGTCCCCGGGTTTTGGGTTTTGGTATCATAGGTGAACAGATACTGCCCGTTCACAGCATACGCCGTCTCCCAGACGCCCGAGGCGGTGGGCGAACCGCTGAAGCAGTATTCCACCGTCTTTACCCCGGAATCCGCGTCCGATACCGTCGCGGTGAGGGCCAGGCTTTCCCACGGCATGCTGCCCTGGTCCGGCTGGTTCAGATCCACCACAGGATCCACCCGGTCGATCTGTGTCACCTCCACCGCCCGGGTCAGGGTCTCCTCCCCCGTTTGCAGGGTAAAGGAATACCAGCCGTTTTGGGTCACATTGGGACTACTGGCGACCGGTTGCGAGCTGCCGTCCGGCCCGGTCATGGTGACCGACGCGCCGTCAGGGGTATAGGCAAGCGCAATGGTGCGCTGGCGCGCCCAGCCGGTGTTTGCCACCGAGACATCCAGAGTGGGCAGCACGGCATCCGCCCCGCTCGGGAAGGTAGCGGCCCAGTATTGGTGTGCGGTTGCCCCGGTGGCGCTGTACTGCGCCAGGATATGCAGATACCAGGTGCTGCCCGCCTCCTGCCGGGTGGAGAGGGTAGCGCCGCTTTGGAAATCCTGCCAACCGTTCACCGGCAGGGTGGTGGTTTGGGTCCAGACATACTGGGCGGTGGTGGCGTTTTGCACCGTTACCTTCGCGCTGGCCACGCTGCCGTTTACCGTCTGGTTTGTGATATTGATGACCGGCACGGTGGTATCCACGCTTGCGGAGACGCTTTCGCTGTCCGCGGGGGGTACGCTGCCGTCTTTACTCATATCCCGGATATAAGCCGCGTTGTTGATGCTTTTGAGGGTGACGGTCGGGTCGGCATCTGCCGGCACGGTGCCGGTAAAGTACAAAACGTTGGTATCCGCGCCCCCGGCATAGGTAAACCCGCCCCAGCTGGTATCCAGAGAAACCGTATCCAGGCTGCCGCTTTCCGTGCTGTCCACGATCTCATTAAACACCAGCGAGAGGGTCACCTCATCCCCGGGTTTGTAGGTGGAATCCGCCAGCGGGGCGATGCCCAGCAGCTTCGGCTCCTGCGCGTCGAAGACCTGGATGTAGTGAACAATGTTTTTGGTCTTCCACTTGTCGCTGCCTTCGCCGCTGGCCCCGAAGCCGACGGTGATATCGGTTGTATCCACAGGGAAGTACAATATACCGCTGGACTGCCCAGTGCGATACTTATAGGCGGTCAATGTAGAGCCGGTCTGAAAACCGGTATTGACTCCGTTGCTGGGGAAGTCGTAGGAAAGATAGTTGGTGATCTTGTCCGTCTTGCCGTGTTCAAACAGGGCGGCATAATATACATCTGTATTGTCTATAATCCCGTTCAAGGTTCCCTTATAGGGATACACCCGGGTATCCAGCGTGGTTCCCGGCAGGATCTGTATAGCCTGGTATCCAGCCTCCACTTCGCAGGCATCAAAGGTCAGGCGATAGCGGATCGCCCCGGCGGTATACTTCCAGTACTCCGCCCCGTCCTGGTTTACGGTCACGGTCTCGATGGCCGCTCTGCCGATCTCGTTCGTACCGTTGCTCCATCCCAGTTTATCATCGTCATAGTCGCCGCGGGTAGTTGCGGCCGTTGTTCCGTTTTTAGCATACGTAACAAACAACGCGCGGTCCACCGTCTGGTTGCCGGTCAGGGTGCGTGTGGCGTAACGGGTGCCCAGGGTGGCGCCGCCCTCCACCCGGTAGATCTCCACCTGATAGGTGCGGGCGTCATTGCTGAAAGCGGTGGCGGGATTGTCGCCGTACGGGGTATTCACCCCCTGCTCGTCGATGGTGATGGTCTGGGTGGCGGTTCTGGCCCCGTCCGGGATGGTCACCTGCCCCACCTGATGGGTGAAGTGGGTGCCCCCCACCGCCGAACCGTTCACCGTGCGGTAATAGACCGTCTGGGCCCCATCGGTGCCGGTCCGGCTGACGGTGAAGCTGTTGTTGCCGTTGTTTGTGATCGAGACCTCGCCGTATTGTTTGGCGTTGATCGAAAAGCTCGTCTGCTGGCTGTAGTAGGTCGTGCCGTTTGCCACCAGATATGCCCGGGCGTAGTAGGTCACCCCGTCCACGATCTCGGCCGTGGCGGTGATGGCGCCCCCGGCGCTGACGACAGGCTGGGAAACCGCCTGCCCGTTGTTGAGGGTGGTGGTGGGATTCTGCATCACACCCCACACAAAGCCGGTTTCGGTGACCGGCAGCCCGCCGGTGGAGGTCAGCAGGGCCGTCAGGGTAAAGCGGCTGGTCGTGCCGTCACGCTGGGCCTGGGCGGCCTCCAGCTGCAGCGGCGGCACAAACGGCTCGATCAAAACGGTCTTCGTTGCCTGGTTCCCCGCCTTGTCGGTGGCAGTGATGGTGGCGGTGCCGCCGGCAGCGGCAATGCCGGAGACGCTCAGCCGGCAATCGGTACCGGCCACCCCCGCGTAGAGGTCATCGCCACTGGGGGAGACGGTATCGGTAATGACGGCCTGCTTGAGGACCTGCTCCCGCACCCAGTCGTCGTCGGCATCCTGCGGAACCGTCAGCGATGCGCCGCTCTCGATCGCGGGCGCGACCCGGTCAACGTTCTGGATGTTCACCCCCAACTGCAGCACTTCCGTCTTGCTCTCCCCGTGCAGGGTATACTCCGCCCGCAGCTCGACGATCTCGATATTTTCCGTCACCGTACAGGTGAGGCTGTTCCCCTCCACCGCCGGCGTTTGCCCGGTGAGATTCTGGATCGAAAGCCGCTGCACCTCGATCCCCTCGGTGGGGATCTCGGTGATGGTCAGTTCGACCTCCCGGGCCGCTTTCCCGGTGGGGGTGACCGCAATCTCCATCGCGGGAATCCGCTTGGTGGGATCGTTCGCGTCACAGTACCAGTTCACCTCGTCCTGGGCCAGGATCTGCTCTGTATCCGGGTCTTTGAGCATCCCGATCACCCGGTACAGGCCGGTTTCCAGATCCTGTCCGGGGATGGTCAGCTGAACGGTGCCGGTGTTGCTTCGGGAGGCGGTGCCAAAGGCGGCGGCGACGGAGTTTCCCTCCTGATCCAGCAGGGCGAACTCGGTCATATACTCGCGTTCCTCACTGGATTCGATCTGGACGCTCACCGGCAGGCGGACGTTCAGACGCCTGCCCGCCGCGTTCTTCTCCTCGTCGACCTGCCCCAGTTCCAGTGAAAAGGATTGCAGGTTCTCGTCTTTTGTTCCTCCGTCCAGCAGAAGCTGCACCCAGTCCACATTGACCACCCAGCCATCGCTGATGGTGATGGTCAGGTAGTTGCTGCCGCTCTTTACCAGGTCCGGCGGTATCGTCAGAATGGTGGTGTTCCAGGTCTGATTGGTGCCGGACAAGCGCCCGATCTCCACACCGTTCCAATATACGATGTCCTTTTCGCCGCTTTCCTCGTCCACGTCATAGGCCTTGATGGCCAGCACGGCGCTGGTTGTGGGAAGCTGCGACGGATCTACATCCAGCCGCACCTCAATGGGGTACTGGCGGTAAAAATTGCCCAGGGTCACGTCCATATCCCCGTCAGCGCGGCCGCCATGCGCATTGTTTTCGTTGTCCTCCGTGATCAGGATCGTGCTGCCCGAGAGGCCGCTGGTCATCAGCATGGCGCTGCGCAGCGAACCCATGCCCTGCTCCAGCACCAGATCCTCCAGGTTCAACGGCTGCGGATTCGGATCAGGCCGGGCGTCCGGGTCCGCGTCCAGTTCTTCCGGTGAATTCTCCCCCGCGGCCAGGCTGGGCTCCGGGGTAGAGGTCGGTTCCGGGGTGGCGGTTGGTTCCGGGGTGGCGGTTGGTTCCGGAGTGGCAGTGGGTTCCGGGGTGGCCGTCGGCTCCGGGGTGGCCGTCGGCTCCGGGGTGGCGGTGGGCGCCGGGGCAGACGGGTCCCCCTCGGCTTCCTTCTCACCCGTATCCGACGGGGCGGCGACACTGCTCACAATCTCCTGGGATTGATCCTCGCCCCTTTTGACCACCGCAAAAGCACTTGGAGAATATGCTGAGCCCGCCAGGATCACAGCCAGCAAAGCGGACACTACTCGGCGCAACATTCGTTTCATGGAAACCTCCTGCAGAATCAAGACCTCGGCGCCGGTGCGCAAGGCACGGCGCAACACATGGAGAAAACAGCCCTGCTGTGCACAGGGCCGGTTTATTCGGTGTTGTCTTCAGTGTAGCGCTGTCAAATGGCTTGTGGGGCCGTTTTGTAAAATTCGTGTTTCTATGCGCAAGATTTGCCCAAGACCCGAAATTCAGCGTTCTCTCGCGGCCGGCCCCGAGTTTTTCCTCTTGACGCTTTAGGACATTCGTGTTATTTTCATTGTAAAAATCGCCACAAAAGCAGAGTACTTTTGCGCAAAATTTGATAGTTTTTGCGCAAAATTTGTTCCCAACCATAGAAAAGGAGAATTTCCATGCTGCGGATCGCCATCTGCGACGATGAGGAAAAACAAATTTGCCAAACGCAGGCACTGATACAGTCCTATCTGCAGGCCCACCCCGATATAAACGGGCGGATCGAAACCTTTGCAAGCGGCGACGCGCTTTTGCTGCGGGCAGAGGATGTTTCCGGCTTTGACATCTATCTGCTGGATATCCTCATGCCGGGAATCAGCGGCATCGACGCCGGGCGCCGTCTGCGGGCGCTGGGCGAGGTGGGAGAGATCATCTTCCTGACCAGTTCCAACGACTTTGCCGCCGACAGCTACGATATCCGCGCCTTTTTCTATCTGCTCAAGCCGGTGGAAAAGTCCAAGCTGTTTCAGGTGCTGGACGCGGCGGTGGAAAAATTGCAGCAGCGGCAGAACCACTCGACTGTGGTGACCACAGCGGACGGTCCGCGTCGCATCCGGCTGGATCGCATTCTGTATGTGGAGCGGGTAGGGCGCTGCGCGCGCTATTTCTGCACCGATGGGGTCGTGGATTCCCTGACCATCCGGGCCTCCTTTCGCGCCATGGCCGCGCCGCTGCTGGCCGACCGGCGGTTTTGCCTGTGCGGGGCCAGTTTTGTGCTGAATTATCAGCATGTGGCCGGCGTAAAGGGGCAGACGGCCCTGCTGGACAACGGCCAGGTCATCCCATTGCCGCGCACCGCGGCGGCCGAGTTCAAGCGAGCCTGGGGCAACTATTGGTTGGAGGAACATTCGCCATGACGGACCTGGTTTTTCTTCTCTTCCGCATCTTCCTGATCACAACCATGACGGTGGGAATGATGGCAAGCATGACCGAATTTCGGGTCCAGCGCGGAAAGCTGCTGGCCATTCTGGCGGTCTACTGCGCTTGGGTAATCATTTCCAGCCTGGTTTTGCTGTGTCTGGGCGGTGAGCTGCTGATCCTCCGCCTGTTCTTCCTCACCATCTCCCTGCCCGCGATCGCCCTTACCTACTGGGCCGCCAACGATTCCCCCGCGCAGGCGGTTTTCAACTACATCACACAGATCATGCTGTCGGTCCTGGCGGCCTCCGTCATCCGGCTGATAACGGATTCTTTCGGCCTTTCGACCCTGGTAAACATCCTGTTGATGGGGCTGTTTTACGGCGCGGCGATCTTTCTGGAATGGCGCTTTCTGCGCCAGCCGTTCCGCATGCTGATCAAGGTCATGCCTGCCCGCTGGGGGGTGCTCACCCTGATCCCCTGCGCCTTCTGCGGGTATCTGATCTTTGTGGCTTCCTGGCCGGGCAGTTATCTGGACAGCATGCCCCAGCGGGTCTACGGCTATATGGTGGTCGTGCCGCTGATCCTCGTTTATATCGCCGTGTTCAAGAGCCTGTACGGTCAGTACAAGGCCCAGATGGAGCGGCAGAACATCACCCTTCTCACAATGCAGATCTCGGCTCTGAAAGAAAAGCTGCAGAAGGTCAAGGAGGTGGAGGAAAGCATCCGGATCCAGCGGCACGACCTGCGCCACCAGCTGCAGGCTGTTACCGAACTGGTGCGTCGCGGCGACCGGGATACCGCCCTCGCCTCGCTGGACGCCGCCCAAAAACGGCTGGACGAGCACCAGGACATCCGCTGGTGCCACCCGCCGGTGCTGGACGCGGTATTTTCCTCCTACTTTCATCAGGCGGAAAAGCACGGCATCCTTGTGCAGGCCACCGTTTCTCTTCCGGATGCGCTTCCGGTGGACGAGGGCGAACTGGCCATCGTGCTGGCCAACGCGCTGGAGAACGCCATCCGGGCCAACCTGGAACTGCCCCAGGATCAGCGGAAGATCACCTGCACCCTGATCGGCGCCCCGAGCATCATGCTGGAGATCACCAATCCGTACGCCGGCGCGGTTGCCTTTGACAGCAGCGGTCTGCCCATTGCGCAAAAAGAAGGCCACGGGATGGGGACCCTGTCCATCTCCGCCTTCTGCCGAAAAAACGGCGCTGTCTGCCAGTACGAGGCCAAGGCCGGGCTTTTTTCCTTCCGCATGATCCTGTAAAGGTTGTCAATGGCCCGGCGCACAAAATTCCGATTTTGTTTCATTGCAAAGAAAAAAGCACCCATCTTTCGATGGATGCTTTTTGGTGGAGATAAGCGGGATCGAACCGCTGACCTCTTGAATGCCATTCAAGCGCTCTCCCAGCTGAGCTATACCCCCATATAACCGGAAACCCTTGATTTTACTGAGTTTCCGGGGTTTTGATTAAATTGTCATTTCCTCGCGTCGAGGGGTCGTCACATGCGGTTGCTGGCGCTCCCAGCTGAGCTATACCCCCAGATATTGGGCCGCCGCATTGGCGACGAATGTTATTATACCCGCTCTGTTTGAAAATGTCAACACCCAATTTACAAAATATTTCGGTGGGCCTGCATCCGGCGCGGCAGGCTTTTATTGACTGATGCAGCCGTTTCCTTTATAATACTTTTAATATGTCAATTTTTTCACTCTAGCATAGTGTATTACAAATAGGAGGATGAAACCGTTATGACCATTGCGATCTGTGTGGGCAGTTCCTGCCATCTGAAAGGCTCGTACGATGTGATTGCCAAAATGAAGGCCGCTTTGGCGGAACACAAGCTGGAGGACAAGGTGGATCTGTGCGCGGCGTTCTGCCTGGGCAAGTGCTCCACCACCGGCGTGAGCATCCGGGTGGACGACCAGATCATCTCCGGCGTGAACGTGGACAATTTTGACGATATCTTCAAGCAGTATGTACTGGGAGGCCTGGGGACATGAACCGAATTCTTTCGCTGAAGAAGTCCAACTGCAAAAACTGCTATAAATGTATCCGCAACTGCCCGGTCAAGAGTATCAAGTTCGAGGACGGGCAGGCGCATATCCTGCCGGACGAGTGCATCCTGTGCGGGCGCTGCTTTGTGGCCTGCCCCCAGGACGCCAAGCAACTGCGCAACGACGTGGACCGGGTGCGGCAGGCCATTGCCGAGGGCCGCACGGTGATCGCCAGCGTGGCGCCCTCGTTCATCGCGGAGTTCCCGCTGTTTGATTTTGCGGCCATGCGGCGGGCGCTGATGCAGCTGGGCTTTGCCGACGCGGAAGAAACGGCCATCGGGGCCACCATCGTCAAATACGAATACCAGAAACTGGTGGCGGCCGGCGAGATGGATGTGATCATCTCCACCTGCTGCCACACCGTCAATTCTCTGATCCAGAAATACTTCCCCGGCGCGCTGCACTGTCTGGCGCCGGTACTCTCCCCCATGCAGGCCCACTGCAAGGAGATCAAGGCCGCCCATCCGGACGCCATGACCGTTTTTATCGGGCCCTGCATCTCCAAAAAGGAGGAGGCCGACATCTACGGCATCACCGACGTGGCCCTGACCTTTGAAGAGGTGGAGGCCTGGATGGACGAGGCCGGCGTGTCCGCCGCCAGCGAGGAAAGGCCCCAGGATGTGGGCAAGCGCGGCCGGTTCTTCCCGGTGACCGGGGGCATCATCCGCAGCATGGACACGGATGATACCGGCTACACCTACATCGCGGTGGACGGGGTGGAAAACTGTGTGCACGCCATCAAGGAGATCGAGGCGGGCAATCTGCACAAGGTGTTCATTGAGATGAGCGCCTGCACCGGCAGCTGCGTCAACGGCCCCGGCATCCGGCACCACCGGCAGCGGAGCATCCTGGCCGGCAACCTGAAGGTGGACGCGTTTGGCGGGCCGGCGGACTTTGCCGTGCCGGAAAACGAGGACCTGCACAAGGATATGCCCTACCTGGGCGTACATAATGCCCGGCCCAGTGAGCATGTGATCCGGGAGATCCTGGCCAAGATGGGCAAGACCCGGCCGGAACAGGAGCTGAACTGCGGCAGCTGCGGCTACAGCACCTGCCGGGAAAAGGCGATCGCCGTCTACCAGGGCAAGGCCGATCTGACCATGTGCATGCCCTACCTGAAAGAGAAGGCCGAGACCTTCTCCGGATATGTGATCAACTCCAGCCCCAACGGCATCTTTGTGCTGGACGAGGACCTGTGCGTGCAGCAGATCAACCGGGCGGCCTGTGAACTGTTCAATCTGCGGGGGCCGGAGGATATTGTGGGCAGCCCCATCGTGCGCATTCTGAACCCCTCCGACTATATCACCGCCATGAACGGCTGCCCCATCAGCCGGGAGAAAAAGCATTATCTGGCGGAGTACGACAAATACGTAGCCGAGAGCATCGTATACGATAAGGAATACCACATCATCTTCAGCGTGATGCGGGACATCACCCAGGAAGAGCGGCGCGAGGCCAAGAAAGCCGAACTGCAGGCCCGGACGGTGGAGATCACCGACAAGGTGATCGAAAAGCAGATGCGGGTGGTGCAGGAGATCGCCAGTCTGCTGGGGGAGACTACCGCCGAGACCAAGATCGCCCTGACCCAGCTGAAAGACACCCTGCAGAAGTGAGCGAGGTGGCCAGATGAACTTATGGACCGACATCGGCTACATCAGCCTGAACAAGAAAAACGAGGAACTCTGCGGGGACCGGGTGGAGATCATCAAGACCGATGAGGCCACCACCCTGGTGCTGGCGGACGGTCTGGGCAGCGGGGTGAAGGCCAATATCCTCTCCACCCTGACCAGCAAGATCCTCTGTACCATGATCGCCGCCAACCTGCCCATTGAGGAGTGTGTGGACGCCATTGCCAAGACCCTGCCGGTGTGCAGCGTGCGCAAGGTGGCCTACTCCACCTTTACCATCGTGCGGGTGTTCGCGGACAACACCGCCGAGATCATCCAGTTTGACAACCCCAAACTGATCATGCTGCGGGACGGGGTGGAGTATGACTACCCTGTTTCCCGCCGCACCATCGCGGGCAAGGAGATCCTGGAAAGCCGGATCCCTTTGCAGGTGAACGATGTGCTCATCACCATGAGCGACGGCGCCATCTACGCCGGCGTGGGCAAGAGCATGAACTTCGGCTGGCAGCGGGAGAACATCAAGGATTTTGCCGAGGCTTTCTACGACCCGAGCCTGTCCGCCAAGCTGATCGCCACCTACATTGTGGACGAGTGCAACCGGCTGTACGGGGGCGAACCCGGGGACGACACCACCGTGGCCGCGGTGCGGATCAAGCCCCGCTGCCCGGTGAATCTGATGATCGGCCCGCCCGCCGACCCCAAGGACGTGAACAAGATGATGGCGCTGTTCTTTGGCAAGGAGGGCAAGCGGATCGTCTGCGGCGGCACCACCAGCAAGCTGGCGGCGGAATACCTGGGCAAACCGCTGCGGGCCAGCCTGGACTACAACGCCGACCCGGAGATCCCCCCCATCGCCTACATTGACGGGGTGGACCTGGTGACCGAGGGGGTCATTACCCTGTCCCGGGTGGTGGAGTACGCCCACCAGTACCTGAGCGGCACCGATTTTTCCGCCGCCTGGGCCACCCGCAAGGACGGTGCCGCCATGATCGCCCGCATCCTGTTTGACGAGGCCACCGACGTGAACTTTTTTGCCGGCCGGGCCATCAACCCGGCCCACCAGAACCCGGCGCTCCCCATCAACTTCAGCATCAAGATCCAGCTGGTGGAGGAACTGGCCAACTGCCTGCGAAACATGGGCAAAGAGGTCAAACTCAGCTACTTTTAAGGCAAGGACCGCCGCCCTTCGGGGCGGCGATTTTGCGCGTCGGGAAGTGGGGATTCCCTGCGCCTTGCAATTCGCTATGCGGGCGGGTATACTGAAAGAGAGACCTGGATTGATCGAATCCCGCACATAAGGGAGGAACCGCGCCTATGTCGATGGAAGAATACAAAAAAGCCCTGAAAATGGGTCAGAAGAACTTTCGGGCCTGTGTTTCCAAGGGCAAGTACCCGTATCTGCAGGTACTGGACGCCATTCTGGAGCATACCGACGTGGGATCCACCGTGCCGCTGGGCCTGGTGGACATTCCCATGGATTTTATTGTGGGCACCAAAACCGCCGGACGCACCTCGGCCTTTGCCAGCAACTTCATGCCGCTGCTGGGAGAGGACACCGAGTTTGCCCACAAGTGGGCCAACCTGTGCCAGGCCCAGATGAACGAGGGCATCCGGGACCCGATCATCGCCTATGAATTCATGAACCGGTTCTATGTGGTGGAGGGCAACAAGCGGGTCAGCGTGCTGAAGTATTTCGGCGCGGCCCGGGTGCCCGGCACCGTGACCCGGGTGATTCCCAAGCGCACCGACACCAAGGAAAACCGGATCTATTTTGAGTTTCTTGACTTTTATACCCTGACCCAGATCAACTATCTGTGGTTTACCGAGGAAGGGCGTTTCGCGGATTTTGTCGCCCTGACCGGCAAGGCGCCCGGCGAGCGCTGGACCCCCGACGACAAGAAAACGCTGGCGTCCTTGTATTTCCGGTTCTGCGAAGCCTTCAACGCCCACGGCGGCGACCGGCTTCCCATCACCGCCGGGGACGCGCTGCTGGCTTTCCTGAAGGTCTACCCCTACCGCAAAGCGGTGGATATGAGCACCGAGGAACTGCGCGCCTCGCTGAACCGGGTGTGGAACGAGATCACCGTGCTGACCCAGCCCGACGCGGTGGAACTCTCGATGGAACCCGCCCCTTACCGGGAGGATGTGACCAGCCTTTCCAACCTGGCCAAACGGTTCCTGGCAGGCGGCGCGCCCCGGCTGAAGGTGGGCTTTGTTCATGAGAAGGACGCGGTCAGCTCTATGTGGACCTACGGCCACGAATTTGGCCGGGGCGAGTTGGAAAAGGCCCTGGGTGACCGGGTCGAAACGGTTTGTTACGACAACGTAGTGCCGGAAATGGAGGGCGAGGCCATCATCGAAAAGGCCATTGCGAATGGCTGCGACGTGGTGTTCACCACCACCCCCAAACTCATGGAGCCGGCGCTCAAGGCGGCGGTGGCCCATCCCAACGTGAAGATCCTGAACTGCTCGCTGCGAATGAGCCATCCCAGCGTGCGCACCTACTACGGGCGCATCCACGAGGCCAAGTATCTGATCGGCGCGATCGCGGGGGCCATGGCGGACGACAACCGGATCGGCTACATCGCCACCTACCCCACCTACGGCATGACCGCCGCCATCAACGCCTTCGCGCTGGGCGCCCGGATGGTGAATCCCCGGGCGCAGATCTACCTGCAATGGACGGCCGTCAAGGGGCTGGACGCGGACCGGTTCTTCTCGGAAAACGGCATCACGGTGATCTCCAGCCACGACCTGCGGGATCCCCGGGGCGAGCCCGCCAAGTTTGGCCTGTATCAGGTGTTTGACCGGGAGATCCGCAGCTACGCCATGCCTTTCTGGAACTGGGGCGAGTTCTATGTGCGGATCGTGCGCTCGATCCTGGACGGGACCTGGAAATACCACGACAACGCTCCCGGCACCCGGGCGCTGAACTACTGGTGGGGCATGTCCACCGGGGTGGTGGATGTGATCACCAGCCGTTCGCTGCCGCTGGGTACCCTGCGGCTGGTGGACCTGCTGCGCAAGACCATTGTGCAGCGGGATTTCGATCCCTTCCGGGGGGTGCTCTACGCCCAGGGCGGCGTCTGCGTGCAGCCCCAGGAACACGCGGCGCTGAGCCCGGAGCAGATCATTACCATGGACTGGCTGGCGGAAAACGTCATCGGTGATATCCCTAGTTACGACTCGCTGATCGACGCAGCCAAGCCGCTTGTTTCGCTGCAGGGCGTGGGCCCGGCGGAAAAACCCAAAAAATTGTAAGACCGGATGGTACGCGACGTGAAAATTCTGACAGTTTCGGATGTGGAATCCCGCTATTTGTGGGAATATTATCAGCCCGGCAAATTGCAGGGCTATGACCTGGTGATCTCCTGCGGAGATCTGGACGCACGATATCTCTCGTTTCTCGCTACCTTCGCGGCGGCGCCGGTGCTCTATGTGCACGGCAACCACGACGCCGATTATGAGGAGCATCCGCCGGAGGGCTGCGAATCCATCGAGGACCGGTTGGTGACCATAAAGGGCCTGCGCATTGCCGGGCTGGGCGGCTCCATGCGCTACAAACCCGGCCCCCATCAGTATACCCAGCTGCAGATGGAGAAGCGCGCCCGGCATCTGGCAGGCCAGATCCGCCGCGCCGGCGGGGTGGACATTCTGGTGACCCATGCCCCGGCTCAGGGCCTGGGGGACGCGGAGGATCTGCCCCACCAGGGGTTCGGCGCCTTCTGCGTTCTGCTGGACCACTATGAACCCCGGTACATGCTGCACGGGCACGTTCATCTGAACTATGGGGCACAGATCGAGCGGGTACGTCACTATCACAATACCACCATCGTAAACGCCTACGAGCACCAGGTGGTGGAACTGGAGCCCATTGCGGAACCCCCGCGGCGCTGGTGGATCTTTCCCCGGCGCAACCCCTGAAAACCGACAAAACCCGCCTGGATTTGATACAAACCGTATTAAATCCAGGCGGGTTTTCTATTTGTATACGTTTTAACCCTTCAAAAAGCCCTCAATGATCTTGGCTTCGGCTTCTTCCTCGGTCAGGCCCAGGGTGCGCAGCTTGATGATCTGCTCACCGGCGATCTTGCCGATGGCGGCCTCGTGGATGAGCGAGGCGTCGATGTGACCGGCATAGAGTTCCGGTGCGGCGCTGACGGTGCCCCCGTCCACCAGGATGGCGTCGCACTCGGAGTGCCCGGTGCAGCGGCAGTTGCCCCGGATACAGGAGTGGTAACTCTGGCGACTCTGGCCCTTGGCCACCGACCGGGAGATCAGGTCCACCGCCGCGTCCTCCCCGTTCATGTCCACCGAGAACTCGGTGGTCGCGGTCTGGTCGACTTCGGTGAGGATGCTCTCATGGATGATCAGCCGGGCGCCGGCGGCCAGGGTGGCGTTGGTCTTGCGGGTGGTGCGGTCCACACCGCCCAGCTGCAGGGTGTCCATCTCCAGGGTGGAGCCCTCGGCCAGCTCCGCGTCGGTCACCGGGTCGATCCGGCGCAGGCCCTTGCCCTTGCCGTTGGCCAGGTGCTTTTCCTGATAGAGTACCCGGGCGCCCTTGCCCACAAAGAAGCGGTGGATGCCGTTGTGCCGGGCCTCCTCTTCCCCATCATTGTGGACGCCGCAGCCTGCCACGATGGTGACGTTGGCCCCGTCACCAATATAAAAGTCGTTGTACACCAGATCGTCCACCCCGCCGTGGGTGACACAGGCCGGGATGTAGACCGTTTCATTCTGCGCCTGGGGGCTCACCCGGATCACAAGGCCGGGGGCGTCGGGCTTGTCCTCGATCTGGATATGGGGGGTGGAACGCCGGGCGGCGCAGCTGCCGTTCTCCCGGATGCTGAACGCGCCGGCGTAGCCGCCGGTCCAGTCCGAGATCAGGCCCAACAGTTTTTCGGTCATGGATTCCATGGGTCAGCCCTCCTTCCGGTCCATGCCCAAGGGGCAGAGGGCCGATTTTTCTTCCCGCAGCAGGGTGGGCAGGATCTCCGCCCCCGGGCCGGAGACCCGCACGCGCCCCTCGGCCACCACCGCGATCTGGTCCGCGATCTCCAGGATGCGTTCCTGGTGGGAGCTCACCGGCAGCGCGCCGGAGCGCTCCCGCTTGAGTTCCTGGAACGCTTCGATCAGGCTGTTGAAACTCCACAGGTCGATCCCGGCCTCC
>CALXIA010000031.1 GCA_944388245.1 uncultured Gemmiger sp.
GAAAAGGCCATCCCCGAGATGATGGCCGGGCACGACATCACCGCCAAGGCCCCCACCGGCACCGGCAAGACCTGCGCCTTTGGCATCCCGCTGATCGAGCGGCTGGATAAGACGCGGGCGGTGCCCCAGGCGGTGGTGCTGGCCCCCACCCGGGAGCTGGCCCGCCAGATCGCGGACGATCTGCGGGACCTGACCCATTTTCTGCCCCAGGTGCGGGTGGCCTGCGTCTACGGCGGGGCCAACATGCAGGGCCAGGTGGAGCAGCTGAAAAAGGGCTGCCAGATCGTGGTGGCTACTCCGGGCCGGCTGATGGACCACATGAAGCACCGCAACATCGACGTGAGCGCCGTCACCACCGTGGTGCTGGACGAGGCGGACGAGATGCTGGACATGGGCTTTTACAAGGACGTGCGCCGGATCATCGATTCCATGAAGGCCCGCAGGATGCTCTGCATGTTCAGCGCCACCATCAGCCGGGAGGTCATGGACATCGGCTGGCTGTACCAGAAGGACCCGGTGGAGATCACCGTGCGCCCGGCCGAGGAGAGCGAGCCCAAGATCACCCAGTACACCCTGCTGACCACCGGCCGCAACAAGCTGGCCGACCTGGCCCAGATCATCATCTGCCAGGGCTACAAGCGGGTGATGGTGTTCTGCAACACCAAGTTCACCACCGCCATCCTGACCAACCAGCTGGCCCGGCTGAACTTTGTGGTGGACTGCCTGCACGGCGATCTGAGCCAGGGCGAGCGCAACAAGATCATGGGCGAGTTCCGGGACGGCAAGCTGAACGTGTTGGTGGCCACCGACGTGGCCGCCCGGGGCATCGACGTGGAGGATGTGGACGCGGTGATCAACTATGACGTGCCCCCCTCCATCGAGTATTACACCCACCGGATCGGCCGCACCGGCCGGGCCAAGCGCAGCGGCGTGGCCTACCTGCTGTATGTGGCCGAGGAGAAACGCCGGGTGGAGGAGATGCTGCGGCTGACCCGCAACGCCGACCTGGCCATCCCGGTGCACTTCGACGAGAACCACGAGACCCTGATCGAGGAGGCGCGCCCCACCGGGGACAAGTTCCAGATCAAGCAGTATTTTTGACCGATGCCGGCCCGGGGAGCGGGGTTCCCCGGGCCGGCACGTTTTTTGTGGGGGAAAAGCGGAAAAATCCCTTGACCTTCCCCCTGGTGGAAGGTGTATACTGATCCCATCAACCAGCAAAGGGGGGACCGGATTGCAGATCAAAGAGGTGGAAGCCCGGGTGGGGGTGACCCGCAAGAACATCCGTTTTTACGAGAAGGAGGGGCTGCTGGCCCCCCGGCGGCAGGCGGGCAACGGATACCGGGATTACACCGAGGACGAGGTGGCACGGCTGGAGCGGATCAAGCTGTTGCGCAAGCTGGACGTGCCGCTGGAGGAGATCGCGTCCATGCTGGAGGGGCGGCTGACCCTGGGCCAGGGGATGCGCCGGCATCTGGTGACCCTGGAACACCGGCAGGAAAATCTGGCCACCGCCCGGGCGCTGAGCGAGCGTCTGGTGCAGGAGCCGGGCCTGCTGGAGAGCCTGGACGCGCAGGTCTACCTGGCCGAGATGGCCGAGCTGGAAAAGAAGGGAGTGCGGTTTGTAGACGTGAAACAGCAGGATAAAAAGCGGCGCACCCGGGGCGCGGTGCTGGCGGCCGGGGCGTTTCTCGGGCTGATGGCGCTGCTGGAGGCGCTGATGGCCTGGGCCCTGTCCACCGACCCGGCGCCGCTGCCCATCGCGCTGCTGATTCTGGGCATACCGCCGGTATTTGTTGTGGGCGCGCTGCTGGCGCTTCGCCAGCGGCTGCGCGAGATCGAAAGGAGCGAGATCGATGCTTATCGTGAATACTGAAGCCATTCCCGGCCGCAGCTATGAGGTGCTGGGCCTGGTGCGGGGCAGCGTGGTGCAGAGCAAGAACTTCGGCAAGGATTTCATGAGCGCCATGAAGACCCTGGTGGGCGGCGAGATCACCGCCTACACCGAACTGCTGCAGGAGGCCCGCCAGATCGCCATGGGCCGGATGGTGGCCCAGGCCCAGGAGATGGGCGCGGACGCCATCGTCTGCCTGCGGTACGCCTCCTCCAGCGTGATGCAGGGGGCCGCCGAGGTCATCTCCTACGGCACCGCCGTCCGGTTTACCGACCAATAAACCGGAGGAGGTCGAACGTATGGATACGGGATCGCTGTTGGGGTCGGCCTTCTGGCTGGGCACGGGCGCGGTGTGCACCTTCTTTGTGCCCATCGTGCTGCTGGTGGTGCTGGTGGTGCGCCGGATGGTCAGCAGCAAGGCGCTGGCGCTGGGCTTCGCGGCCTTCGGCGTCAGCCAGCTGGTGCTGCGCATCCCGCTGCTGAGCGTGTTGAGCCTGTGGCCGCCCTACGCGGACTGGGCCGCCGCCCACATCTGGCTGCAGCTGCTGCTGGTGGGGGGCCTGAGCGCCGGCCTGTTTGAGGAGACCGCCCGGCTGGGCGGCGCGCTGCTGCTGAACCGGAAAGGCTTTACCTACAAGGATGTGATCAGCTTCGGGCTGGGCCACGGCCTGTGCGAGGTGATCCTGCTGGTGGGGGTCAGCCAGATCAGCAGTATGGTGGTGGCGCTGTCCTGCGCCATGGCCCCCGATGTTCTGCAGCAGCAGCTGGGCGCCCAGTTCGACCTGGTGCTGGCCCAGCTGGCGGCGGTGAGCCCGCTGACCGTCGCCCTGGCGGTGGTGGAGCGGCTGGGCGCGGTGAGCCTGCACGTGTTCAACACGGTGCTGGTGTTTTGGGCGGTGCGCCGGCGTCAGCCGCTGCTGTGGCTGGCGGCGCTGGCGGTGCACACCGGCGCCAACTTCGCGGTGACGGCGGTGAGCCTGGTGGCGGGCGCGGTGGCGGCCGAGGGGCTCATGCTGCTGATCGGCGCGGTGTGCCTGGCCGGCACCCTGGCCGGCCGCCGGGCCTTTGCCCGCGGCTGACATACCCAACAAAAACGCCCCGCGGGCGGGCGGCCGAAAGGCCGCCGGACCCGCGGGGCGTTTTGTCCGATCGCTTTATTTGATCCGCACGTAACTGCGGCTGCTGTTGTCCTTCATCTTTTCGGTGCGCACCTCAAAAATGCCCAGGGACTGCACCAGCAGCGTCAGCTTGGAAAAGCCGAAGTTGCGCACGTCAAAGTCCGGCATCCGCTTGACCAGCAAGGTGCCCAGCGCACTCATGCTGAGCCAGTCGTCCTCGTCGGAGTTCTCGGCCACGATCGCCCGCACCGTGTTGCAGACGGCGGCCAGTTCGCTGTTGCCCTCCGGGGGCTGCTTTTTGCCGGCGGGCTTGCCCGGGGCGGGGGCGGGGCTCTCCGCCTTGGGGGCGGTCTGCTGCTGGGAGGCGTCGGCGCTGACCAGCACGTCCAGATACTTGAACCGGTTGCAGGCGGCGATGAAGGGCTTCGGGGTCTTGCGTTCCCCCATGCCGATCACCTCCATGCCGCTCTCCCGCAGGCGGGCGGCCAGCCGGGTGAAGTCGCTGTCGGAACTCACCAGGCAGAACCCCTCCACCTTGCCGGAGTAGAGGATGTCCATGGCGTCGATGATCATGGCCGAGTCGGTGGCGTTCTTGCCGGTGGTGTAGCTGTACTGCTGGATGGGGGTGATGGAGTAGTCCAGCAGCACGTTTTTCCAGCTGGACAGGTTGGGGCTGGTCCAGTTGCCGTAGATGCGTTTGTAGGTGGCGATCCCGTCGTTGGACACCTCGTCCAGGATCACCTTGATGTACTGATCGGAAATGTTGTCCGCGTCGATCAGCACGGCGAATCGCTTGTCGCCTGCCATAAGGGCGGTCACCTCGTCTTTCTTTGTCTACCAGTATACCATATTCCGCGGCAAAATGCTTGCGCAATCGGAGAGATCGGGGGTATAATGGGGAAAATCCCGGGGGCGGGCCCCGGAACGGGCGGGAAAGGACGGAACTGTATGAAGATCGCACAGAACGTATTGGAGCTGGTGGGCCAGACCCCGCTGGTGGAACTGAGCCGTTTTGCCGGGCAGCGGGGGCTGCGCTGCCGCCTGGCGGCCAAGCTGGAGAGCCGGGAACCGGCCGGCAGCGTCAAGGACCGGGTGGGGGTGGCCCTGCTGCGGGACGCCCAGGCGCGGGGCGCGCTGAAACCGGGCGGCACCGTGATCGAGCCCACCAGCGGCAACACCGGCATCGGGCTGGCGATGGCCTGCGCGGTGGAGGGCTACCGGCTGATCCTGACCATGCCCGAGACCATGAGCGTGGAGCGACGTAAGCTGCTGGCGGCCTACGGGGCGGAACTGGTGCTCACCGAGGGGGCCAGAGGCATGACCGGCGCCATCGAGAAGGCCAATGAGCTGGCCGCGGCCATCCCGGGCAGCTTCATCCCCGGGCAGTTCGACAACCCGGCTAACCCGGCGGCCCATTTTGCCACCACCGGCCCCGAGATCTGGCGGGACACCGACGGCCAGGTGGCCATGTTCGTGGCGGGGGTGGGCACCGGCGGCACCCTGACCGGCGCCGGCCGGTATCTGCGGCAGCAGAACCCGGCGGTGCGGCTGGTGGCGGCCGAGCCGGCGGGCAGCCCGGTGCTCAGCGGCGGCAAGGCCGGCCCCCACGGGCTGCAGGGCATCGGCGCGGGGTTCGTGCCCGCGGTGACCGATCTGTCCCTGTTGGATCGGATCGTGACCGTCACCGAGAATGAGGCCTACGCCGCCGCGCGGCAGCTGGTCAAGGCCGAGGGCATCCTGGCGGGCATCAGCGGCGGCGCGGCGCTGGAGGCCGCCTGCCGGGCCGCGGCCGGCGAGGAGTGGGCCGGCAAATGGGTGGTGGTGCTGCTGCCGGACGGCGGCGACCGGTACCTGTCCACCCCGCTGTACAGTGAAGAGTGACGCAAAACGGCGTGCTGCCCGAATGAAAGGCAGCACGCCGTCTTTGTTCTTTGCCGGATTCAGTCGGCGGCCTCAATGGTGAGCACCGCCTGGGCGGGCAGGCAGGCAGCCCAGTCGCCCTCGTTGCGCAGCCAGCCGAACCCCTCGCAGTTGTGGTCCGGGCAGGGGGAGTTCACGAACCGGATGGCCCCGTCCGCGATCTCCAGGTGGATGGTGTAGCTGCCCACATTCACATCGTGAACGCCGTCGTCCTTCAGCGAGAAGGTCAGCACCTTGTTGTTGCCGTAGTTGAGCACCGCTTCCATGCCGGGCTTGGCGGTGACCATCTGCCAGATCAGCAGGCCCAGGGCGACCGCCACCAGCACGCCGGCGAAGATCAGGTTGGTCTTGAGATTCTTTTTCATTCCGTTTCAAACCCCTTTTACAGGCTATTGCAGGCGGACCGGGGCGAAAACCCCGCGAAACATCAGTATAACAGGTTTCACAGCCCGGCGCAAGCGACAAGGGGCGGTATTTCGGCAAATTTTCACACCGAGGTCAGAACTCGATGCCCTCCCGGGCCGCCACGCCCTTGTCAAAGGGGTGCCGCTGCTTGACCATCTCGGTGATATAGTCCGCCCGCTCCAGCAGAAAATCCGCCGGGTCCCGGCCGGTCAGCACCGTCTCGGGCCGGTCGCACCGGTCCAGCAGCGCCCGCAGCTTGTCCGCGTCCACCAGCTTCAGGTTCACCGCGGCGCACACTTCGTCCAGCACCAGCATCTCGCAGGGCAGGGCGGCGGCCCGGTCCAGCAGTTCGTCGTGCAGCCGGCGGGTGGCGGCCTTCTCCTCGTCGGTCATGTTCCAGAAAAACGCCTCGCACACCTTGCCCGCCAGCACCGTCACATTCGGCAGCGCGGCCAGGGCCTGCATCTCGTGGGACGTGCCGTCCTTGAGAAACTGCAGGATCACCACCCGCATCCCGGCGTGGGCCGCCCGCAGGGCCAGCCCGGCGGCGCAGCTGGTCTTGCCCTTGCCGTCGCCGCAGTAGATGTGTACCAGCCCGCGGGCCGTTTCGTTCTGTGTCATCGTGTTGTATCCTCCCAAAGATAAATCATGCAGCCTTAGAAAATTCCCGGCACCGCCCGCGCCAGCCAGAAGCCGGCCGCGCAGGAGACGGCGTTGGCCACCAGGGCGTAGAGGGTGGTGCGCCGGGCGGACGCGCCGCCCCGGCGGCCCAGCAGCGGCCGGTAGGCCGCCGCCTCCGCGAGAAATACCAGCAGTTCCAGCGGCCAGAAGAAGAGCAGGAACGCCAGGCCGCCCATCCAGTAGGCGATCAGGTTCAGCCCCAGGTTCAGCCCGATCTGGGTCACCAGGTTCACCGCCAGGATCGGCCGCAGGAACGCCTTTTTCGCAAACCCGAAGGGCGCCGCCACCGCCAGTTCCAGCGCGATGGTGGCCACGATCCGCACCGCCAGGCTCACCAGTTCCCAGGTGTAGTCATAGCTTTTCCGCAAAACCAGCTGCCCATTCGTCCGGTTTGTCAGATCCACCGTGTAGTAGTTGTCGAAGGCGTACCGGGAATAGACCCCGCTGGTGAGAAACTCGCCGGTATCCGGGAAGTAGACCAGCAGTTTGTAGGTCGACGGCGGGTAGTAGGTCCAGGCCAGCGGCTCGGCCTCGCTGCACAGCCAGGCGGTGCGCAGAAAATAGAACCCGTCCGCATCCCGGTAGGCGGCCATGGCCTCGAGCACCGGGGCGTTGCCCTCCAGGTCGTTGCCCCAGCTGGAGCCCGGCGTGGCGGAGTAGGGCCCCGTACTGGAAGTCTCGGACAGCAGGGTGGCGTAGAATTCCCGCCCGCCGGCGCCGGTGAAACGCACCCGCACCGAGGGCTTGGGCCCCATGTCCGCAAAAGCGGCCAAAGGCAGCGCCAGCGCGAACACCAGCAGCAGAGCAAACAGGGCGGTCAGTCGTTGTTTCATGGTCCTTCCCTCCTTACCGGTCAGGGCGCGGGAAGCTGTTCCACCAGCGGCCAGAGCGCGCTGCCCGGCCCCAGCAGGGGAAACGCCTCCCACAGCGAGAGCAGGGCGTGGGCGTCGCTGCCGGTCAGGGTCTCCAGCCCGGGGGGCAGCAGGCCCGCCGCCTCCAGGGCGGCTTTTTTGGCCGGGATGTGCAGCTCGGCGGCGGCAAAGCCCGCGTCCTGCGGCCACAGGCCCAGCGCGCTGAGCACGCTGTAGCTGTCGTTGTCCACATGGGCGGGCACCGGCACGCCGCCCAGCGCCCGGCAGGCGTCGGCCACGGCGTACAGGTCCAGGTCCACCGCGCCGGTGAGCAGCTTGTCTATTGTATATACGATCCGGTCCTCCGCATCCATCACCCATTGCTCGCCCCAGATGGCCGGGTCATAGGGGAAGGCGGGCAGATGTTCGTACAAAAGCCGGTCCATCGCCAGCGCCGCCTCCACCGTGGCAAAGTAGCACAGCAGGTGCACCTCCTCGGCGGTGGTCACCTCGATGCCGGGCAGCAGCCGCAGCCCGTAGGCCCGGCAGCAGGCCGCCATGGCCGGCAGGTTCCGGGCGCTGTTGTGGTCGGTCAGCCCGATCAGCTGCGCGCCGTTCAGAGCGCACAGCCCCGCGATGGTGGAGGGCGCCATCTCCCGCTCCGCGCAGGGGGACAGGCAGGAGTGGATGTGCAGGTCGTATTTCAGCGGCCCCATCTCACTCCATCTCCCGGGCAAAGGCCACGCAGGCCTCGTATTCCGGCAGATCGGTGGCGAAGACGTTGATGCCCTCGCTGCGGGCCCGGGCCAGCGCGTCCGGCATGAGGGCGGCCCCGTGGCAGAGCACGATGGCCGCCGCGTCCGCCAGGCTGGCCACCGCCACCGCGTTCAGGTTGCCCATCACGGTGAACCAGACCTGCCCCTCGGTGCAGCGGCCCATGGCCCAGCTGAGCAGATCCCCGCAGAAGCCCCCGGTGATCTCGCGCTCCTCCGCGTCCACCAGGGGGGTGAAATCCAGCTGGCGCAGCAGTTCGGTGGTCATGGCGATTTCTCCTCTCCGTCCAGATTCAGCGCCCGCAGCACCGCCTCCATCCGGCGGCGCATCAGCACTGTGCAGTCCTCGATCTTCGCCTGGCCCCGCACCACGTCCTCGGCCAGGGCCTCGCAGCTGGGCGCGCCGCAGCTGCCGCAGTCCAGCCCGGGCAGGCTCTTTTGCAGCTCCCGCAGCTGGCTGTACTTTTCAAACCGCTCGCTCCGGGTGCCGGAGAGTTCCAGCACCGGGGCGTATTCCAGGTCGGTGTCCCAGAGCATGGCCGGCGGGATGCTGGTGCTGGGCAGATGGTTGCGGCTCACCGGCAGATACCGGCGCAGCTTCTTCATCTTGGCCCGGGCGATGTAGGGGTTCTCCACCTGCAACACGCCCCCCACGCAGCCCCCCGCGCAGGCGTCCAGTTCCACAAACTCCAGTTCCCGGTATTTCTCGTCCTCCAGGTCCTCCAGCACCCGGATCACGTTCTCGATGCCGTCGGCGGCCAGGTAGTCGTCCACCATCACAAGGCCGCTGCTCTCGCCGCCGCTCGCCCCCCAGCCCAGGCCGATCCGGCCGGTGTTGCTGGCGCCCTCCCGCACCGGGGCCTTTTTCAGCGCCGACAGCAGCGGCGGGTAGATCTCCTTGATGGCCACCGCCGCGTCCACCGCGCAGTGCTGCACCCCGATGGGGCTGCGCACATAGCTGATCTTGGCCGGGCAGGGGGACAGAAAGATGCACCCGATCTTCTCCGGCGGCAGGCCGGTGGCCTGGGCGGCCTTCTTTTTGGCGATCCGGGCCGCCACCTCGATGGGCGGGGCCAGCGGCAGCACATGGTCGATCAGGTCCGGATACCGCACCCGGATCAGCCGCACCACCGCCGGGCAGGCGCTGCTGATGGCCGGCCGGGGCACCTGGCCGGTCTGCAACAGGCGGCGGGTGGCCTCGCTGACCAGCTCGGCCGCCCGGGCCACCTCAAACACCTCGTCAAAGCCCAGTTCCAGCAGGGCGCTTACCACCTGGTCCGGGTCGTCGATGTTGTTGAACTGGCCGTAGAAGCTGGGCGGCGGCAGGGCGATGGTGTATTCGTAGTTTTGCAGCACCGTCAGCGGGTCGGCGCTGGCGGTCTTGGCGTGATGGGGGCAGATGCGGATGCACTCGGCGCAGTCGATGCAGCGCAGCGGATTGATCGCCGCCTTGCCCTCCCGCACCCGGATGGCCTGGGTGGGGCAGCGCTTGATGCAGTTGATGCAGCCCATGCATTTGTCCCGGTCCAGGGTGACCGAGTGGATGAATTCGTTGTTCATACTTCACCTGCGCGGCCGGTCATGCCAGGTCCACCTCCATGCGGATGGTGGTGCCCACCCCCACGGTGGATTGGATGTCGAACCGGTCGGAATATTTTTTCATGTTGGGCAGCCCCATCCCCGCGCCGAACCCCAGGCTGCGCACCTCGTCGGGGGCGGTGCTCCAGCCCTCGCTCATGGCCAGGGAGATGTCCGGGATGCCGGGGCCGTGGTCCTCCAGCAGCATCACGATGGTGTCCGGCGTCAGGGTCACGGTGATCTCGCCCCCGCCCGCGTGGATGGCCAGGTTGATCTCCCCCTCGTAGAGGGCGATGGCGGCCTTGCGCACCGCCTCCCGGTCCACCCCCATCCGCTTCAGGTTGCGCTTCACGTCGGCGGAGGCTTCCCCCGCCCGGGTGAAATCGTCCCCGGGCACGGTGTAGCGCAGGGTGATGGCCTCAGACATGGCTCGTCCCTCCCCGCAGCCCTTTTTCGTACAGCAGCCCGCAGGCCGAGAACATGGTCTGGTCGGTGGTCAGCACCGCGATGTCCCGGGCCGCGGCCAGCTCCAGGATGGCCTCGCCGGGCATCTTGCCCCGCACGAACACGATGCACACCATGTCCATCATGTCGGCGGTGCGCACCACCTGGGGGTTGTTCAGCCCGGTCAGCAGCACGCCCTGGTCCTTCACATAGGCCAGCACGTCGCTCATCATATCGCTGCCGCAGGCGGCGTGCACGTCCACCTCCAGATCGGCATCGGGGGTCAGCAGCCGCGCGTTCAGCACGGCGAGGATCTCGCATATCTTCATGGCAGGCTCGCTCCTTTTTCGGGCGGCGGGATGCGCCGCGCCTCTGGTGTATCTTTATCATACCGGAATCCCGCACGCCGCGCAAGAGCGCAGATCCAAAACCTATGTGCAATTTTCATAAAATCCTGTCAACCTTTTTCGAAAATTTGCGCTGTCATTCGCAAATCGGATATAGTCAAGAGATGGCAGATATGGTATACTTGATATAACTTGGCACACGGTGCGGCCGGCTTCGTTAAAAAAATCGCATCCGTCCGCGTTTTTGTGAGTAACTATGGGAGGATATACTATGAGGCGTTTTTCCTCGGTGCCCTTCAGCGGCACGCAGGAGCAGGAGCAGCAGCTCACCAGCTGGCTGGAACAGCACAAGGACATGCCGGGCGCGGCCATGCCCGCCTTGCAGAAAGCCCAGGAGATCTACGGCTATCTGCCCATTGAGGTGCAGCGGATGGTGGCCGAGGGGCTGGGCAAACCCCTGGCCGAGATCTACGGCATCAGCACCTTCTATTCCCAGTTCAGCCTGTGCCCCAAGGGGGCGTACAAGATCAGCGTCTGCCTGGGCACCGCCTGCTACGTGAAGGGCAGCGGCAAGATCTACGAAAAATTGCAGGAGATGCTGAACATCACCGGCGGCGAGTGCACCGCCGACGGCAAGTTCAGCCTGGACGCCTGCCGCTGCATCGGCGCCTGCGGCCTGGCCCCGGTCATGACCATCAACGACGACGTGTACGGCCGGCTCACCGGCGACGAACTGGAAGAGATCCTGTCCCGTTACTAAGAAAAAAGGGGGCCCTATGCAGGAGCTTTCGATGAACGTGCTGGACATTGCCCAGAACTCGGTGGCGGCGGGCGCGCCGCTCACCCGGATCACCCTGACGATCGACCACGCCGCCGGCTGGCAGACCCTGACGGTGGCGGACAACGGCAAGGGCATGAGCCCCGAACTGGCCGCCCGGGTCACCGACCCGTTCTGCACCAGCCGCAAAAGCCGCAAGGTGGGGCTGGGGCTGCCGTTTCTCAAGATGGCGGCCGAGATGACCGGCGGTGCGATGACCCTGGAGAGCGCCGAGGGGGTGGGCACCACCGTGACCGCCACCTTCCGGCTGGGGCACATCGATCTTGCGCCTTTGGGGGACATGGCCGCCACCATCGCCGGGCTGATGCAGTGCAATCCGGACAAGGATTTCGTCTACACCCTGACGGTGGACGGCGAGAGCTTTGTGGCCGACAGCCGCCAGATGAAGCAGATCCTGGGCGATGAGGCAAGCCTGGCCGAGCCCCAGGTGGCCTTGTTCATCCGCCAGTTCATCGAGGAAAACAGCGCCCCACTACTGAATAAAGGAGAAGAAGTCCTATGAAGAGTTTGCAGGAACTGGCCGCCATCCGCGACAAGATGCGGCAGACCGTGAGCACCCGGGAAGCCGCCCACGATTCCACCCGCGTGGTGGTGGGCATGGCCACCTGCGGCATCGCCGCGGGCGCCCGCCCGGTGCTGAACGCCTTTACCGAGGAGGTGGCCGCCGCCGGGCTGACCGACGTGCTGGTGACCCAGACCGGCTGCATCGGCATCTGCCAGTATGAGCCGGTGGTGGAGGTGTACATGCCCGGTCAGGCCAAGACCACCTATGTGAAGATGACCCCGGACAAGGTCAAGCGGGTCGTGCAGCAGCACCTGAAGGGCGGCAACCCGGTGGCGGAATACACCATCGGCGCGGCCCGCTGACGGACTAAGGGGGGAAACACAGTATGTACAGAAGTCATGTAATGGTCTGCGGCGGCACCGGCTGCACCTCCTCGGGCAGCGACAAGATCGCTGAGGCGTTTGAGAACCAGATCCGCACCGACGGGCTGGACCAGGAGGTCAAGGTCATCCGCACCGGCTGCTTCGGCCTGTGCGCGCTGGGGCCCATCGTGGTCATCTACCCGGAGGGCAGCTTCTACAGCCGCGTCAAGGAAGAGGACGTGGCCGAGATCGTCAACGAGCATCTGCTCAAGGGCCGCCCGGTCACCCGGCTGCTCTACGACGAGACGGTGGAGAACGGCCAGCTCAAGAGCCTGGACGACACCGCCTTCTACCGCAAACAGAAACGGGTGGCGCTGCGCAACTGCGGCGTGATCAACCCGGAAAACATCGAGGAGTACATCGCCTTTGACGGCTACGCCGCCCTGGGCAAGGTGCTCACCGAGATGACCCCCGACCAGGTCATCCAGTGCATGCTGGACAGCGGCCTGCGCGGCCGGGGCGGCGGCGGGTTCCCCACCGGCCTGAAGTGGAAGTTCGCCTCCGGCAACCGGGGCAAGGTCAAGAAATACGTCTGCTGCAACGCCGACGAGGGCGACCCGGGCGCCTTCATGGACCGCAGCGTGCTGGAGGGCGACCCCCACAGCGTCATCGAGGCCATGGCCATCGCGGCCTACGCCATCGGCGCGGACCAGGGCTACGTCTATGTGCGGGCGGAGTATCCCATCGCGGTGCACCGGCTGCAGGTGGCCATCGACCAGGCCCGGGAATACGGGCTGCTGGGCCAGAACATCTTCGACACCGGCTTCAACTTTGACCTGGAGATCAAGCTGGGCGCGGGCGCCTTCGTCTGCGGCGAGGAGACCGCCCTCATGACCAGCATCGAGGGCAACCGGGGCGAGCCGCGGCCCCGCCCGCCCTTCCCGGCGGTGAAGGGCCTGTTTGGCCAGCCCACCATCCTGAACAACGTGGAGACCTACGCCAACATCCCCCCCATCATCCTGAAAGGGGCGGACTGGTTTGCCTCCATGGGCACCGAGAAGAGCAAGGGCACCAAGGTGTTCGCTTTGGGCGGCAAGATCAAGAACACCGGCCTGGTGGAGGTGCCCATGGGCACCACCCTGCGGGAGATCATCGAGGAGATCGGCGGCGGCATCCCGAACGGCAAGAAATTCAAGGCGGCCCAGACCGGCGGCCCCTCCGGCGGCTGCATCCCCGCCAGCCTGATCGACACCCCCATCGACTACGACAACCTGGTGGCCATCGGCAGCATGATGGGTTCCGGCGGCCTGATCGTCATGGACGAGGACACCTGTATGGTGGACATCGCCAAGTTCTTTTTGGAGTTCACCGTGGACGAGAGCTGCGGCAAGTGCACCCCCTGCCGGGTGGGCACCAAGCGGCTGCTGGAGCTGCTGAACAAGATCACCGACGGCAAGGGCACCATGGAGGACCTGGCCCGCATCGAGGAGCTGGCCGCCTTCATCAAGGCCAACAGCCTGTGCGGCCTGGGCCAGACCGCCCCCAACCCGGTGCTCAGCACCCTGCGGTATTTCCGGGACGAGTACATCGAACACATCCAGAACAAGCGCTGCCCCGCCGGGGTGTGCAAGGCCCTGCTCAGCTACAAGATCGATCCCACCAAGTGCCGCGGCTGTACCCTGTGCGCCCGCACCTGCCCGGCCGGCGCCATCAGCGGCAGCGTGAAGAATCCCCACTCCATCGACGTGCTCAAGTGCATCAAGTGCGGCGCCTGTATCGAGAAGTGTAAGTTCGGCGCCATCAGCAAGGGCTAAAGGAGGAAGGGACGAACAATGGAAATGGTCAATCTGAAAATCAACAACATCCCCTGCCAGGCCCCGGCGGGCTCCACCATCCTGGAGGCCGCCCACGCCGCCGGCATCGAGATCCCCACCCTGTGCTATCTGAAGGAGATCAACGAGATCGGCGCCTGCCGCATCTGCGTGGTGGAGGTCAAGGGCGCCCGCGCCCTGGCCACCGCCTGCGTCTACCCGGTGGCGGAGGGGATGGAGGTATTCACCAACACCCCCAAGGTGCAGGCCGCCCGCAAGACCAACCTGGAACTGGTGCTCAGCACCCACAACCAGGACTGCCTGGCCTGCGCGCGCAGCGGCGACTGCGAGCTGCAGCGGCTGTGCCGGGAGTACGGCGTGGACAAGACCAACGCCTTTGAGGGCGAGATGCCCGAGCGCAGCGTGGACGATTCCGCCGCCCACATGACCCGGGACAACTCCAAGTGCATCCTCTGCCGCCGCTGCGTGGCCGCCTGCGCCAAGAACCAGGGCGTGGGGGTCATCAACGCGCTGGAGCGGGGCTTTGAGACCCACATCGGCTGCGCCTTTGAGGCCCCTCTGGCCGAGAGCACCTGCATCAGCTGCGGCCAGTGCATCGTGGTCTGCCCCACCGGCGCGCTGCACGAGAAGGACGACACCGGCAAGGTGTGGGACGCGCTGAACGATCCCCGCAAGCATGTGATCGTGCAGACCGCCCCCAGCGTGCGGGCCACCCTGGGCGAGTGCTTCGGCCTGCCCATCGGCGCCAACGTGGAGGGCAAGATGGTGGCCGCGCTGCGCCGCCTGGGCTTTGACGGGGTGTTCGACACCGACTTCGCCGCCGACATGACCATCATGGAGGAGGCCAACGAGTTTCTGCACCGGGTGAAGGAGGGCGGCGTGCTGCCCATGATCACCAGCTGCAGCCCGGGCTGGGTCAAGTACTGCGAGACCTTCCACCCGGATTTCATCCCCAACCTGTCCAGCTGCAAGAGCCCCCAGCAGATGTTCGGGGCCCTGAGCAAGACCTACTACGCCGAGAAGATGGGGCTGGACCCGGCCGAGATCTTCTGCGTGTCCATCATGCCCTGCACCGCCAAGAAGTTCGAGGTGGGCCGGGAGGACCAGAGCGCCGCCGGGGAGGGCGTCCCCGACGTGGACGTGGCCCTGACCACCCGGGAACTGGCCAGCATGATCCGCCGGGCCGGCCTGCGGTTTGCCGACCTGCCGGATGAGGCCTTTGACCCGGCCATGGGCGAGGCCAGCGGCGCGGGCCATATCTTCGGCGCCACCGGCGGCGTGATGGAGGCGGCGCTGCGCACCGCCGTGGAGACCCTGACCGGCGAGAGCCTGGCCAAGCTGGACTTCACCGAGGTGCGGGGCACCGAAGGGGTCAAGGAGGCCACCTACGAGGCCGCCGGCCTGACGGTGCGGGTCTGCGTGGTCAGCGGCACCGCCAACGCCGGCAAGGTGCTGGACGCGGTGCGGGCCGGCGAGAAGCAGTATGACTTCATCGAGGTCATGGCCTGCCCGGGCGGCTGCGTCAACGGCGGCGGTCAGCCCACCCAGCCGGCCAGCGTGCGCAACTTTGTGGACCTGAAGGCCCTGCGCGCCAAGGCCCTCTACGACGAGGACGCCGGCATGGGCCTGCGCAAGAGCCACGAGAACCCGCTGGTGAAGAAGGTCTACGCCGAGTATCTGGGCGAACCCGGCAGCGAGAAGGCCCACCACATCCTGCACACCAGCTATGTGGTGCGGGAGCGGCAGTTCTGATATCCTTTTTCCGTTCCGAACGAACCGGGCCGGCGCAGATGGAATGCGCCGGCCCGGTTTTTCGCGCGAAAAAATGGGCCCGCCCGCCGGGATTTGTGGTATACTAGACCCCGGACTTTGATCACAGCGGGAGGCGTTTTTATGCAAGAACACGATCTGACGGCGCGGTTCAACGCGCTGAATCCCTTTGGCCGGCACAACGGCCTGTACGCGGTGAGCGCCGGGCCGGACAAGGCGGTGATGGCCGCGAAGGTGGGGCCGGAATCGGTGAACGGGTACGGCGGGGCCCACGGCGGGTTTCTGTTCTCGCTGGCGGACAGCTGCGCCGGCATGCTGGCGGTGGCCGACGGCCGGGCCTATGTGACCCTGGACGCGAATTTCCATTTTTTGCGGGCGCCCCGCCTGGGGGATACCCTCACCGCCACCGGCGTGCCGGTGCGCCGGGGCCGCACCGTGTCGGTGATGCGGGTGCAGATCACCGACCAGAACGACCGGCTGCTGGCCGAGGGCACCTTCACCATGTTCTGCACCGCCGACACCCTGCCGGAATCGGTGCGGTGAGCGGGATGCACAAAGATTTTACCCATTTTTTGCCCGGCAGGGCATTGTGAACCGGCCCGGATTTTGGTACACTGGTACTAGAACCATCCCGCGCCGCGGGCGCGCAATCTGTTTGTGGGGGACCGGATCATGAAATTGTTACGCGGATATACCCGGGAGGAAAAGAGCTGGATGATGTACGACTGGGCCAACAGCGCCCACTCGGTCATCGTGGTGACCATCCTGCCCATCTTTTACAACACGGTGGCCGGCTATATGGAGGACGCGGCCAGCGGCCTGAGCACCTGGGGCTACGCCACCAGCATCGCCATGGCGGTGGTGGCGCTGATGGCGCCGGTGCTGGGCGCCTTTGGCGACTTCAAGGGCATGCGCAAAAAGCTGTTCACCATCTTTATGCTGGTGGGTGTGGTCAGCTGCCTGTTCATGGCGGTGACCCCGCTGACCAACTTCATGGAACCCGCCACCGCCGAGGTGGTGGGCCTGGCGGTGCTGGCGCTGTACATCGTCAGCACCATCGGCTTTGCCGCCGCCAACCTGTACTACGACAGCTTCCTCAACGACGTGACCACCGAGGAACGGATGGACAAGGTGTCCACCATGGGCTACGGCATGGGCTACATCGGCGGGTCCACCATCCCGCTGGTGATCTTTCTGGTGATGAACCTGGTGGGGGTGCCCATGACCACCTGCCTGGCCTTCGCCTTCGGCTTTACCGGCGTGTGGTGGCTGGTGTTCAGCCTGCCGCTGCTGCGCAATGTGGAGCAGAAAAGCTGGTGCGAGGCCGAAAAGGGCGCGGTGGGCCGCACCCTGCGCAGCCTGGGGGCCACCGTCAAGGAGATCTGGCGCAACAAGGGCATGTTCGTGTTCCTGATCGCCTACTTCTTCTATATCGACGGGGTCAACACCATCATCCACCTGTCCACCAGCTACGGCAGCACCCTGGGCCTGGGCACCACCGAGATGATGCTGGCGCTGCTGATGGTGCAGATCTTGGGCCTGCCCTTCTGCCTGCTGTACATCAAGCTCAGCGAAAAGTTCGGCGCCCGCACCATGATCGGGGTGGGCATCTGCGTCTACATGGCGGTCACCGTCTTTGCCTTCTTTTTGGAAAGCGTCTGGCAGTTCTGGGTCATGGCCCTGATGGTGGCCACCAGCCAGGGCGGCATCCAGGCGCTCAGCCGCAGCATGTTCGGCAAGATGATCCCGGACAAGGCCCGCAGCGGCGAGTTCTTCGGCTTCTACGACATCTTCGGCAAGTTCAGCGCCATCATGGGCCCGGCCCTGGTGGGCTTCACCACCTCCCTGGCGGCGGGGGCCATGCTCTCGTCCCAGGGGCTCACCCGGGCCGACGCCCCCGAAAGCGTGCTGGCCGCCATCGACAAGACCAGCGCCTCCTGGGGCATCCTGAGCCTGCTGGTGATCTTCTTTGTGGGCGGCGGGCTGTACTTCTTCGTGCTGCCCCGGGTCAGCAAAAAGAACAAATAACAACGGTGAGCGCCGGCGCGGGATCGCCCGGCGCTTGCTTTTTGCCGCCGCCCGGTGGTATAGTACCCTTGTACGGCCGCTTGCAGGCCGTTCTTTTTCGGAAAGGAGCCCTGTTTCATGCACGACCCGAATCCGGCCCGGCCCTTCGGCCGGTTCACCGTTTCCTCGCTGCTCTCCTCCGGGGTGGACCTGGCCGCTTTCGCGGTGCTCTGCCGCCTGCTGGAGGGCCCGCTGCCCACCGGCGCGGCCATCCTGGCCGCCACCGTGGCCGCCCGGGTGCTGTCCTCCCTGGTGAACTACCTGCTCAACTATTTCCTCGTGTTCCACAGCAAGGCCTCCTACGGCCGGTCCGCCGGGCTGTACGCCGGCATCACCGTGGGCAAGACCCTGTGCAGCGCTTTGCTGGTGGCCGCCGCGGCGGGGGCGCTGCCCGCGCTGCCCCGGCTGGCCGCCAAGATCCCGGTGGACGTGCTGCTCTTCTTCGTCAACTACCTGCTGCAAAAACGCTTTGTCTATTGAGGAGGTGCCCTATGAAGCTGCTGATCGTGCGCCACGCCGACCCGGACTATTCCATCGACTCCCTGACCCCCACCGGCTGGCAGGAGGCCGCCCTGCTGGCCGACCGGCTGAGCCGGCTGGAGGTGGCGGCCTTCTATGTGTCGCCGCTGGGCCGGGCGAAGGACACCGCCAGCCTGACCCTTGAAAAAATGGGCCGCACCGCCACCGAGTGCCCCTGGCTGCGGGAGTTCGACGCGCCCATCTACAAGCCCGACAAGCCCGGCCGGGAGAGCGTCACCTGGGACTGGCTGCCCGTCGACTGGACCGCCGAGCCCCGCTTTTTCGACCGGCACGCCTGGTGCGAGCCGGCGGTCATGCAGGCGGGCGGGGTGGCGGAGAAATACAAGGCGGTCACCGACGGGCTGGACGGGCTGCTGGCGGCCCACGGCTACCCCCGCCAGGGGGAGTTCTACCGGGCCGAGCGCCCCAGCACCGACACGGTGGTGCTGTTCTGCCATTTCGGGGTGGAGTGCGTGCTGCTCAGCCGGATGCTGAACGTTTCCCCCATGATCCTGTGGCACGGGCTCTGCGCCGCCCCCTCCTCGGTGACCACCCTGGTGACCGAGGAGCGCCGGGAGGGCCAGGCCTATTTCCGGATGGGGGCCTTCGGGGACACCTCCCACCTCTACGCCGGCGGCCGGGAGCCCTCCTTCGCGGCCCGGTTCTGCGAGATGCACTCCCTGACCGACCAGCGGCACTGACCCTTTGGCGCGGGTTTCCTCTGGCAACGAAACGGGAAATCCGCTATAATACAGTTGAGATCCCGCGCCGGCGGACGGCGTGCCCGGCGGGTTGCTGTGAGGAACAAAAAGGAGAATGACCATGAACGTACTGATCATTGGCGGTGTGGCGGCCGGCACCAAAACGGCCGCGAAACTCAAGCGCATGGCCCCGGACGCCCGGGTGACCCTGCTGGCAAAGGACAAGGACATCTCCTACGCGGGCTGCGGGCTGCCCTACTACGTGGGCGGGGCCATCCCCACCCGGGACCAGCTGATCGTGAACACCCCCGCCGCCTACGCGGCCCTGACCGGGGTGGAGGTGCGCACCGGCATGGAGGCCATCCATCTGGACGCCGCGGGCCACACCGTCACGGTGCGGGATCTGGCCACCGGCGCCGAGAGCCAGGTCGGCTACGACGCCTGCGTGATCGCCACCGGCGCTTCCCCGGCGGTGCCGCCGCTGCCCGGCGTGGGCAGCAAGGGGGTGTTCTGTCTGCGCACCCCCGACGACGCGGAGGGCATCCGCCGCTATGTGGAGGAAAAGCCGGTGCGCCGGGCCGTCGTGGTGGGCGGCGGCTTCATCGGGCTGGAGATCGCGGAAAACCTGGTGGAGAAGCAGGTGTCGGTGACGGTGGCCGAGATGGCGGGCCAGATCATGCCCAATGTGCTGGACCCGGAGATGGCCGGCTTTGCCAAAAAGCAGCTGCAGGAGGCCGGCCTGCGGGTGCTGACCGGCGTCAAGGTGGAGGAGATCCTCACCGCCGACGGGGCGGCCACCGGCGTGCGCACCGCCGCCGGCACCCTGCCCGCCGACCTGGTGGTGCTCAGCGTGGGGGTGCGGCCCAACACCGCCTGGCTGGCCGACACCGGCATGGAGATGTTCAAGGGCACCATCCTGGTGGACGACCGGCTGCGCACCAGCCTGCCCGACGTGTACGCCGCCGGCGACTGCGTCATGGTCAAAAACCGCATCACCGGCGAGCGCCAGTGGTCGGCCATGGGCTCTTCCGCCAACTATGAAGGCCGCACCCTGGGCCGGGTGCTGGCGGGCGAGGCCGGCCGGTATCCCGGCGTGCTGGGCACCGGCGTGGTCAAGCTGCCGGGCGGGCTGAACGCCGCCCGCACCGGCCTGACCGAGGCCCAGGCCAAGCAGGCGGGCTACGATGTGGAGACCGCCCTGGCCGTCACCGACGACAAGGCCCACTACTATCCCGATTCCGCCTGGTTCGTCACCAAGCTGGTGGCGGACAAGGCCAGCCACAAGCTGCTGGGCGCCCAGGTGCTGGGCCCCGGCGCGGTGGACAAGATGATCGACGTGGCGGTGACCAGCCTGGCCCTCGGCGCTCGGCTGGAGGATCTGGACGGGCTGGACCTGGCCTACGCGCCGCCCTTCTCCACCGCCATCCATCCCTTTGTGCAGGCGGTGTATGTGCTGGGCAACAAGCTGTGCGGCGCCATGTGCAGCATGACCCCCGCCCAGTACGCCGCCGGCGAGGCCAAGGGCTGGACGGTGGTGGACGCCAACGGCAAGCCCACCATCCCCGGCGCCCGCTGGGTGGACCTGACCAAGGTGGATGGCCCGGTGGAGGGGCTGGGCAAGGACGAAAACATCCTGCTGGTCTGCACCCGGGGCCGCCGCGCCTACCTGCTGCAGCGCCGCCTGATGGCCGCGGGCTACACCCACACCCGCGTGCTGGAGGGCGCCACCTTCTTCAACGAGGTGAAGGTGGAGGGGGTCAAGACCACCGTTTCCCCCGAGGACATCACCCGGGTCAAGGCGCTGGGCTTTCTGCATGACAAGAACACCCCGGACTGCTTCAACGCCCGGGTGATCACCCGCAACGGAAAGATCACCGCCGAGGAGAGCCGGGCCATCGCGGAGGCGGCGGCCCTCTACGGCAGCGGCGCCATCACCATGACCACCCGCCTGACCCTGGAGATCCAGGGGGTGCCTTACGCCAACATCCAGCCGCTGCGGGACTACCTGGCCCAGTACGGCCTGGAGACCGGCGGCACCGGCAGCAAGGTGCGGCCGGTGGTCTCCTGCAAAGGCACCACCTGCCAGTACGGCCTGATCGACACCTTCGCCCTGTCGGAGGAGATCCACGAGCGTTTCTTCCATGGTTACGCCGGCGTCAAGCTGCCCCACAAGTTCAAGATCGCGGTGGGCGGCTGCCCGAACAACTGCGTCAAGCCCGATCTGAACGACCTGGGCATCATCGGCCAGCGGGTGCCCCAGATCGACCTGGACAAGTGCCGGGGCTGCAAGGTCTGCCAGGTGGAGCGCGCCTGCCCCATCCAGGTGGCCCAGCTCAAGGACGGCAAGATCCAGATCGACCACAATGCCTGCAACCACTGCGGCCGCTGCGTGGGCAAGTGCCCCTTCGGCGCGCTGACCAGCGAGACCACCGGCTACAAGATCTATGTGGGCGGCCGCTGGGGCAAGAAGGTGGCCCAGGGCCACGCGCTGGACAAGGTGTTCACCAGCAAGGAAGAGGTGCTGAAGGTGGTGGAGAAGGCCATCCTGCTCTTCCGGGAACAGGGCATCACCGGCGAGCGCTTCGCCGACACCATCGCCCGGCTGGGCTTTGAATCGGTGCAGCGGCAGCTGATGAGCGACGGTCTGCTGGCCCGCAAGCAGGAGAACCTGGCGGCCCAGAAGCATCTGAAGGGCGGCGCCACCTGCTGAGCGCATTGTATAGGAAAAAAACAGGCGTGCCGAACGGCACGCCTGGTTTTTATTTCCGATACTTTGGCAGTTCCGCCAGCAGCGCCGCCCGGTCGTTGGGCAGTTCGCCCGCCAGCACCCGCTGGAGCAGCGCGTCCAGGATGCGGCCCACCGCCGGGCCGGGCGCCGCCCCCGCCGCCAGCAGGTCCCGGCCGTTCACCGCCAGCTGCCGCAGGGAAAAGCAGGCGTTTTGGGCCAGCTGTTCCTCCAGCAGGGCCTCCAGCGCGTCCAGTTCCCCCAGCCGGTCGTGGTACGCCGGGGCCAGGGCCAACGTGTCCGCCCGGTGCACCGCGATCAGCGCCCGGGCGTCCCGCTCACCCAGCCGGTTCAGCAGCCGCCGGGCGGTCTTTTCCTCCACCGGCAGCGGCGCGTCGTGCAGCCGCACCAGCCGCACCACCCGCTCCCGGGTCTCGTGGTCGTACCGCAGCCGGGTCAGGATGGCCTGGGCCAGCTCGGCGCTGCGCTGGGCATGGCCGTAGAAATGGCCCACCCCGTCCGGCCCGAGGGAAAAACAGCCCGGCTTGCCCAGGTCGTGCAGCAGCATGGTCAGCCGCACCGCCCGGTCCGCCGCCGCCGCGCCCACCGCCCGGGCGGTGTGGCCCCACACGTCCAGGCAGTGGTGGGGGTTGTGCTGGGCAAAGCCCACCGCCGGGGCGATCTCCGGCAGCACCGGCTCCAGCACGGCGGGCCACCGGGCCAGCACCCCTTCCGCCGCCGCGCCCAGAAGCAGCCCGTCCAGCTCGGCCTGCACCCGCTCCGCCGCGATGGCCCGCAGCCGCCCGGCTTGCCGCTCCATCGCCCGGGCGGTGGCCGGCTCCAGGGCAAAATCCAGCCGGGCGGAAAACCGCAGCCCCCGCAGGATGCGCAGCGCGTCCTCCGCAAACCGGGCCTCCGGCCGCCCCACCGCCCGCAGCACCCCCGCCGCCAGGTCCGCCTGCCCGCCGAAGGGGTCCGCCAGCCCGGTGCGGAGGTTCCAGGCCATGGCGTTCACCGTGAAATCCCGCCGGGCCAGGTCCCGGGTCAGGTCGGTGACGAACTCCACATGGTCCGGCCGCCGCCCGTCGGAATAGCCGCTCTCCGCCCGCAGGGTGGTCACCTCCACCGGCGTGCCGCCCCACAGCACCGTCACCGTGCCGTGCACAAGACCGGTGGGCGCCGTGCGGGGAAAGCAGGCGGTCACCTGATCGGGCCTCGCGTCGGTGCACACATCCCAGTCGTGGGGCGGTTCGCCCCGCAGCGCGTCCCGCACGCAGCCGCCCACCACCCAGGCCCGAAAGCCTGACGCTTCCAGCCCGGCCAGCACCCCGGCGGCCGCCGGGCTCAGGGCCAGTTCCATTCCGATCGCCTCCCTTGCTCTTTGCATAGAGTATGGTATCATAGAATCGACGCCCGCGCCAGTGGCCGCGGGCGGGAAAGGGGAACCCTATGGCCTTGTTTTTCGCCGGCCTTGCCTATCTGGCCGGCAACCTGTATCTGAGTTTCTGGCTGCTGCGCTGGCTGGCGGCCTGGGGCTGGCCGCTCACCGCCCCGGCGGCGGGGGCCGCGGTGCTGACGGTGTTCTGGCTCTGGGCCGCCAGCCCGGTGTGGGCCTTTCTGGCCCGGAAAGGCCCCTTGCGCCGCCCGCTTCGCCGGGCCTGCGGGATGTGGCTGGCCTTCATGCTCTACGGCTTTCTGCTGGCGGGGGCCTTCGCGGGGCTGCGGCATCTGGCGCTGCGCTGGCCCGGCTACACGGCCCTGCCGGTGGCCGCCCGGGCCCGGGTGCTGGCCGCGGCGGGCAGCCTGGCCCTGGCCATCGACCTGGCCCTCTGTGTGGGGGGCCGGCGGCGGGCGGAACGGCTGCGGGTGCGCCGGCGCGCGGTATCGGTGGCGAAAGCCTGCGAAACGCCCCGGCTGCGGGTGGCGCTGGTGGCCGACCTGCACCTGGGCAGCAACCTGGGGCTGGCCGGGCTGCGGCGGCTCTGCGCTGCCATCCGGGCGGAAAAACCGGACCTGGTCTGCATCGCGGGGGATTTGTTCGACAACTGCTTTGACGACATCGAGCAGCCCGACGAGGCCGCCCGGCTGCTGGCGGGCCTGCGGCCCCGGTGGGGGGTGTGGGGCTGCTGGGGCAACCACGATTTGCCGGAGGAACTGCTGGCGGGCTTTTCGGTGGGGCGGCCCAAGCAGGACGGCCGGTTTGAGGCGTTTCTCCACAAGGCCGGCATCCGGATGCTCTGCGAGGAGACCGCCCGGCTGGGCTGCGGGGTGCAGCTGGCGGGCCGGGCGGACCGGGGCATGGCCCGCCGGGCCCATCTGCGCCGGGCCGCGCCGGAAGAACTGCTGGCCGGGCTGGACAAGACCGCGCCCGTCTTTGTGCTGGACCACCAGCCCCGGGAGGACCGGGCCCTGGCCGAGGCGGGGGCGGACCTGGTGCTCTGCGGCCACACCCACGACGGGCAGCTGTGGCCGGCCAACTGGCTGATGCGGCTGCTGTGGCACAACCCGGGCGGGGTGCGCCGGCACGGCGGGGCCTGGCTGGCCACCACCAGCGGGGCGGGGGTGTGGGGCCCGCCCATGCGGGTGGGCACCCGCAGCGAGGTGCTGGTGCTGGATGTGACCTTCGCCCCTTGCCCCGAGACCGAAAACCCGCTACAATAAAGAAACACGCAAAAAGGGGGGAGCGCCATGGAACGGGAGACCTTTGCCTTTGTGCCGGGCTTTCTGTATCTGAAGTGCAACAAGATCTACACCGGCAGCCACAGCGGGATGCGGTATGCCTTTACGATGGACGACGAGAGCATCGGGGCGGTGGTCTGGCCCAACCCCTGGTGCCTGGAAAAGACCGACGACGCGCTCAAGGTCCGGGAGAGCTTCTCCCGGGACGAGGCGGGCCTGGCGGCGGCCAAGGCCTGGGTGGAGGACCAGTTCTACGCCCGGCCCCGGCACTGGAAGGCCATCGGCTGGAACATCCTGGATTCCGAGCCCTGGGTCAAGCCCGAGGAGCCGGAACAGCCCCAAGAAACGGAACAAACGGAACAAGCGGCGGAACCGGCCCCCGCGCCTGCGGCCCCGGAACCGGAAGCCCCGGCGCAGACGGCGGCCCAGCCGGAAGCGCCCGCCCCGGCCCCCGACGCGCCGCCCTGGGAATAAGACACTAAGACACAACGCGCCCGCCCGGGCCTTGAGCCCCGGCGGGCGCGTTATTTTACGGTTTTTATCAGGAATCGGCCAGCAGATGGTCAGCGAGACGGTCAGGAGATAAGCCGGTGGTATCCCACTGCCAGGCCGCAGGCAGACGGCGGCAGGTCTCCAGCCGGTCCAGCGCGCGGGGCACGCAATCCGGCGGCCGGCGCCCGGCGGCAATGTCCGCCTCCAGGCGGGCGCGCAGCTGCTCCGGCGCGCAGACCAGCACGGTGCGAACCACCCGCCAGCCCGCCGTGTCCAGCCGGGCTTCCAGTTCCGCCCAGGTCCCGGGCAGGTGCAGCACCCATCCGAACACCACATTCTCGTAAACCGAACAGTGCAGAAAACGGTTGAGCAGATACACGATGTTGTCCAGCACCATGCGGCGGGTCTCTTCGGTGACAACGAACGGGTCCATTTCCCAGCACCAGTCCCCGTCCAGAAAGGCGCAGCCGGGCAGCGGGTGCTCCAGCAGGCGGCAGAGGGTGGTCTTGCCCACCCCCATGGGGCCGCCCACCAGGTACAGTGTGCGGGCCATGCCTCACTCCACCGGCGAGTAGGTCACCCCGTCGATGATCAGGTTGTCCCCCTCGGTGTCGAAGGTGTAGGCGATGGTGCCGAACAGCTCGCTGCTCACGATCAGCTTGTCCCCCTTGCGCTGGTAGGTGCAGCCGTAGATCATGTCGTAGCAGGTCAGGGTCAGGGTGTCGGCGCCGGTGAAGGTGAATATATCGGCCCCCTCCTCGCCGCAGCTGTAGCTGCCCCGCAGCTTGCCGCAGCCGGTCAGCGCCAGGCAGAGCGCCGCCACGGCGGCGCAGCGCAGCGCGTAGTGCTTCATCCTCGTCCCCCCATTCGTTGCGTCCAGTATACCACGGCGGGGCCGGGGCCCGCAACCGCCCGGCGCGGGTTTTCACAGTTCCGATACAGAACGTTTACCGTTCGTTGCGCCGGGCCAGGATCCGGTCCAGAATGCGGTGGGCCACCTCGTCCTTGCCGGCCAGCGGCAGTTCGGTGCAGCCGGTGGGCTCCACCAGGGTCACGTGGTTGGTGGCCCCGCCGAAGCCCGCGCCCGCCTCCCGCAGGCTGTTGGCCACGATCATGTCCGCGCCCTTTTTCTCCAGCTTGGCCCGGGCGTTCTCCAGCAGGTCCTTTGTCTCCATGGCAAAGCCGCACAAAAACTGCCCCGGCCGCCGGGCCGCCCCCAGCTCCGCCAGAATGTCCGGCGTGCGCACCAGCTCCAGCGTCAGCCCTTCGCCGCTCTTCTTGATCTTTTCCCCGGCGGGATGGGCGGGCCAGTAGTCGGCCACCGCCGCCGCCTTGATGATCACATCCTGCGCCGGCGCGGCGGCCATCACCGCGTCGCGCATCTGCTGCGCGCTCTCCACCTGCACCAGCTCCACAAAGGGCGGCGGCTCCAGCGCGGTGGGCCCGCTCACCAGGGTCACCTGCGCCCCCCGCAGCATGGCCGCCCGGGCCAGCTCATACCCCATCCGGCCGGTGGAGTGGTTGGTGATGAACCGCACCGGGTCCAGCGCCTCCCGGGTGGGGCCGGCGGTCACCAGCACACGCAGCCCCGCCATGTCCTTTTCGCAGGCCAGATGCCGCTGGATGCGCTGTAGCAGCTGGGCGGGCTCCGGCATCTTGCCCGGGCCCACCGCCCCGCAGGCCAGCCGCCCGCAGGCCGGGTCGATCACCTCAACCCCGGACTCCCGCAGCCCGGCCGGGTTGG
>CALXIA010000032.1 GCA_944388245.1 uncultured Gemmiger sp.
ATGCAGCCGTCGTACATGGGGATCAGCTTGGCCTTCATCTCGCTGGTTTCCATCCAGTTGTTGATGGGGGCGGCGTCTTCCTTCTTCTTGGTGCAGATGTAGGTACGGCCTTCCACACGGGCCACGTCGTTCACCGCGGTATGATGCAGCACACAGCCGGGCAGCAGCTCCTCGTTCAGGGGCTGCATCTCGCCGGTCTTGAAGCTCTCCTCGCGGAGGGCCTTCAGCTGTTCCTCACTGCCGTCGATCCAGACGACCTTGTCGGGTTTGACCAGCGCGACCATCTCGTCCAGCCAGGTCAAAACATGCTTGTTGGTAGTCATTTACTGTCACCTATCCTCTCCGTCGAATTTCACCCCGCAACGTCTGCGCGGAAAAACTCGCCATTTGATGTTATTGTAGCACTTTGTTAAATCCGATTCAATATTCTGCGGAGCGTTCCAGGACAAAAATGCAAATTTTGGCGCAAAGTTTACATCTTGTTCACGATTCGATCTTTCTGTACAAGCTACAGTTTTCCTTCACAAAAGCACCGGTTTTTCGGTCAAAGCCTGGCCCATCGGCGCCGGGCAGGCCCGGCACAGAGCGGCAAAATCCGCCGCCGCGCACTCCGCCCGGCCCACCGCCGCGCAGGCCCCGCTTTGCCGCATCAGCCGGGCCAGCGACGGGGAAACCGGCAGCTGTGCCCGGTCGCAGAGGGGCAGCGCCTCCCGCCGCGCCGCCAGGATCTGCAGATAGGGCGGCAGAGCGGGCAGTTCTCCCGCCCGATAGCCCAGCGCCGCGTCCAGCGCCAGACGGCGCAGCCGGGCATGGGCGTACCGGCGGGTCTTGGCCGCGCCGTAGAGCGCGGCGGCGGTGGGGGCGGTGCGGATCGCCGCCGCCAGCCGATGCTGCAGCCCCTCGTTCACCCCCCGGATGCCCGCCAGCCGTTCCGGCGGCATGGCCCGCAGCCGGCTGAGCAGCGCCAGATCAAAGGCGCGGGCGCTGGTCAGCTGCCCGCAAGCGGCGGCACGTCGGTACAGCGCAAAGGCGGCGGGCGGCACCAGCCCCCGGGCCCCCTCCACCCCCTGCATGGCGATCCGCCGGCGGATCCAGCTGGCGCTGGCAAAGCCTTCCTGTTCGCCCTCCTGACCGTGGGCAGCGCCCCGGCGGGGCAGCGGCAGCGGGGTCATGGGCGCCCGCTGGGCCCGGATCGCCTTGCAGTATTCCACTCCCAGGTTATTGTTCGGTCCGGCCAGCAGCGCCCCCATGCCGGGGCAGAGGGATTCGGCGGCCGTGGCCCGCGCCGCGGCAAACGGTGCGCCGCCGGCCAGTTCCCGGCGCAGCGCGGCGGAATATTCTTCGCCCCGCAGCAGATCGGCGGCGGCCAGCAGAGCTGCCCGGTCGGCGGTCTCGGCCCCGAAAGCCAGGGTGTCCACACAGCCCAGCCCCGCCAGCAGCGCCACCCCGGCGGCGGCAAAGCCCTCGGCGCTCTGGCAGGCGTAGGGCGCGGGCAGGGCCAGCACCAGGTCCGCCCCGGCCTGCAGCGCGGCCTGCGCCCGCACCGCCGGCGGCAGGATCGGCACCCCGCCCCGCTGCACCGCCCAGCTGCTCATACAGACCACGATCCGTTCAAAGCCCTGCGCCCGCAGCTGCCCGATCTGCCAGGCGTGCCCGGCGTGAAACGGGTCGTATTCCGCGATAATGCCCGCAATGCGCATATACGCGCCTCCTTTTTGTCGGCTTTTGGCCGGTTTTTTCCTTGAAAAAGCGATGCGTCCATTATATAATAGTTTCGTCACAAAGTAAATTTTGGATGCGGGCGGGAGAAGACAGCGCTTCCGCCCTCTTATCCGTGACAAAAAATATCGGGAGGAATTGGACAATGAAGATTCTGGTGATCAACTGCGGTTCTTCTTCTCTGAAGTACCAGCTGATCGACATGGAGGGTGAGACCGTCCTGTGCAAGGGCCTGTGCGAGCGCATCGGCATCGAGGGCAGCAAGATCACCCACCAGGCGCACGGCGGCAAGTGGAGCGTGGAGGTGCCCTTTCCCACCCACACCGAGGCCTTCATGAAGGTCGTGGAGATGATGACCACCGGCGAGGGCGCCGTGGTCAAGGACAAGAGCGAGATCGGCGCCATCGGCCACCGCATCGTGCAGGGCGCGGAGTTCTTTACCAAGAGCGAGATCGTGACCGACGCCATCATCGACAAGATCGAGGAGATCGCCCCGCTGGCTCCGGTACATAACCTGGCCCATGTGCAGGGTCTGCGCAGCGCCAAGAAGGTGTTTGGCGCTCAGGTGCCCAATGTGGTCGTGTTTGACACCACCTTCCACCAGACCATGTCCCCCAAGGCATACATGTACGGCGTGCCCTATGAGATGTACGAGAAGTACGCCATCCGCCGCTATGGCGCCCACGGCACCAGCCACCGCTATGTGAGCATGGCCGCCGCCAAGTTCCTGGGCAAGGATCCCTCGGAACTGAAGATGGTCACCTGCCATCTGGGCAACGGCTCCTCCATCACCGCCGTGGACGGCGGCAAGTGTGTGGACACCAGCATGGGCCTGACCCCGCTGGCCGGCGTGCTGATGGGCACCCGCTGCGGCGATGTGGACCCCAGCGTGGTCACCTACATGGAGCAGAAGCTGGGCATCCATGGTCAGGAGATGGCCGACTACCTGAACAAGAAGAGCGGTCTTCTGGGCGTTTCCGGCGTGTCCAGCGACATGCGGGATGTGACCAGTGCCGCCAAGGGCGGCAACAAGCGTGCCCAGCTGGCGCTGGATATGCTGAACTACCAGATCAAGAAGTACATTGGCGCCTATGCCGCCGCCATGGGCGGTCTGGACTGCGTTGTCTTCACCGGCGGTATCGGTGAGAACGACGGCGAGGTCCGTCAGGCAGTCTGCGCCGGGATGGAATTCCTGGGTCTGAAGCTGGATCCCGAAAAGAACAAGCTGCGTGGCGAGGATATCATCGACATGTCCGCCGCGGACAGCAAGGTGAAGGTGCTGATGGTCTGCACCAACGAGGAACTGATGATCGCTCGGGATACCCTGGCTCTGGTGCAGGGCTGATTTTCCGCCGATCGTTCCCAGTGTAAATACCGGCAGCCGCCCCCGCGCAAGCGGAGGCGGCTGTTTTTCTGCCAATACGCACAAAAAACCGGGGCGCGCCGCAACCAGCGGCGCGCCCCGGTTTTCGCCGTGGGAGAGAGCCCCGATGGCGCTCTCCCCTTTCGGCCAAAGTTTCGATCTCAGGCGCCCAGATAGGCTTTGCGCACCGAATCGTCGTTCAGCAGTTCGGCGGCGCTGCCCTGCATGATGATCCGGCCGGTCTCCAGCACATAGGCGCGCTGGGCCACCGACAGGGCCATCTGGGCGTTCTGTTCCACCAGCAGGATGGTCATGCCCCGCTTGTTCAGTTCGGTGATGATCTCAAAGATCTCCTTCACCAGCAGCGGAGACAGGCCCATGGAGGGTTCGTCCAGCAGCAGCACCTTGGCGCCGGACATCATGGCCCGGCCCATGGCCAGCATCTGCTGCTCGCCGCCGGAGAGGGTGCCCGCCATCTGGCGGCGGCGCTCCTTCAGGCGGGGGAACCACTGGAATACCTCCTGCATATTGGGGGCGATGGAGGAGGCGGGCTGGGTGTAGGCGCCCATCTCCAGATTTTCCTCCACGCTCATGGCCAGAAACACCCGCCGGCCTTCCGGCACATGGGCCAGGCCCTTGGCCACGATCTTGTGCGGGGCCATGCTCTTGATGCTCTCCCCCTGCAGGATCACGTCGCCGGTCTTGGTGCGCAGCAGGCCGGAGATGGTCTTCAGAATGGTGCTCTTGCCCGCGCCGTTGGCCCCGATCAGGGTGACGATCTCCCCTTCGTTCACCTCAAAGGAAACGTCCTTGATGGCGTGGATGTTGCCGTAATACACATTGATGTTGTCAACCTTCAGCATCCTGCTCACGCCTCCTTTTTGCCCAGATAGGCCTCGATCACGACCGGATCGTTGCGGATCTCGTCGGGGGTGCCTTTGGCGATGATCTTGCCGTAGTTCAGCACGGCAATGCCCTCGCAGATGCCCATGACCAGGTTCATGTCGTGCTCGATCAGCATGATCGCGATCTGGAAGGTATCCCGGATCTTGCGGATGTTCTGCATGAGTTCCGCGGTCTCGGAGGGGTTCATGCCGGCGGCCGGCTCGTCCAGCAGCAGCAGCTTGGGCTCGCTGGCCAGGGCGCGGATGATCTCCAGACGGCGCTGGGCGCCGTAGGGCAGGCTGCCGGCCTTGACCTCGGCCAGATCCTGCATGCCGAAGATGGCAAGCAGTTCCAGCGCCTTCTGCTGGGCGGCTTTTTCCTCTTTCCAGTAGGAGGGCAGCCGCAGCACCGCGGCGGGCAGACGGCAGTTCAGGGATTTGTGCATCCCGATCTTCACGTTATCCGCCACCGAAAGTTCCTTGAACAGGCGGATGTTCTGGAAGGTACGGGCAATGCCCATCTGGTTGACCTGATACACTTTTTTGCCCTTGGTGTCCACCCCGTCCAGCAGGATGGAGCCCCGGGTGGGCTGGTACACGTTGGTCAGCAGATTGAACACGGTGGTCTTGCCCGCGCCGTTGGGGCCGATCAGGCCGGCGATCTCGGTGCGGCCGATGGCCAGGTTGAAGTCGTCCACGGCGGTCAGGCCGCCAAAGTCCACCCCCAGGTGGCGGGCGTCCAGAATGGGCATCTTGTCAATGTCCCGCTCGGGCACCATGCCGCTGCCCGGCACCGGCACCAGTTTGGTCTTGCTGCTCATTGCTTGTCGCCCCCTTTCGCCTTGGCCGCGGTCTTATAGCCGCCCCGGTTGAGGAATTTTTCCAGGATGCGGCTCATGGAGAAGTCGTACTGACCCATCAGCCCGGAGGGCTTGAAGATCATGACCACGATCAGCGCCAGCGAATAGGCCACCATCCGGTAATCTTCCAGAGCACGCAGGGCCTCGGGCAGGATGGTCAGCACCGACGCGGACAGGATGGAGCCGATCATGGAGCCCATGCCGCCCAGCACCACGTTGACCAGAATCTCGATGGATTTCATGAAACCGAAGTCCTTGGGCACCAGCGAACCGATATGGCCCGCGTACAAACAGCCCGCCACACCGGCGAAGAAAGCCGACAGGGAGAAGGCCATGACCTTGTAGTAGGTGGTATTGATGCCGCTGGATTCGGCGGCGATCTCGTTTTCCCGGATCGCCAGAATGGCCCGGCCATGGTGGGATTTCATGATCATGTGGATCACCAGACAGCTTACCACCACACAGGCCAGCACAATATAGAAATTGGTGAAGGAGGGGATGCGCTTGAGGCCGGAGATGCCACCGGTAAATTCAAAGCCCAGCACATCGTCGATGTTCTGGATGATGACTCGGATGATCTCGCCAAAGCCCAGGGTGATGATGGCCAGATAGTCGCCCCGCAGCCGCAGAGCCGGCACGCCGATCAGCACGCCGAAGATGGCGGCCACCACGCCGGAGAGCACCAGCGCCACCAGGATGGCCAGCGCGTACAGCGGGCCGCCCAGGTCGGAGGCGTTGACCCCTTTGAGGAAGATGCCGCCGGTGTAGGCGCCCACCGCCATAAAGCCCGCATGGCCCAGCGGAAGCTGGCCCAGGTAGCCGGTGGCCACGTTCAGCGACACCGCCAGGATGATGTTGATGCCGGCCAGGGAGAGCACGGTGGTGCTGTAGCCGTCGATCATGCCGCCTTGAATGAGGCCGGCAAACAGGCCGAACAAGGCCAGCACCAGCACGGTATTGATCAGGTACCGGACCGGCATGGGGATCGTTCTGCGTTTTTCGATCATACTACCAGCCCCCTTACACTTTCTCGGTCATCTTGCGGCCCAGGATGCCGGTGGGTTTCACAAGCAGCACCACGATCAGCACCGCGAACACCACGCCGTCCTTCCAGGTGGACAGGCCCACGGCGGTGACCAGCGCCTCGATCAGGCCGATCATAAACCCGCCGATCATGGCGCCGGGGATCGAGCCGATGCCGCCCAGCACCGCGGCCACGAAAGCCTTCAGGCCCAGCATGGAACCCATGGTGGGGCTGGCCTGGGGATAGGCGGACACGTACAGCACCGAGCCGATGCCGGCCAGCGCCGAGCCCACCGCGAAGGTGAAGGAGATGGTGCGGTTCAGGCTGATGCCCATGAGCTGGGCAGCGCCCATATCCTCGGACACCGCCCGCATGGCCTTGCCCAGCTTGGTCTTCTGCACCAGGAAGGTCAGCACGATCATGGACGCCACCGATACCAGGATGGTGACCACCGACACATAGCCCAGATATACGCCGCCTACCTGGATGCCGCCCTCAATAAAGGTGGGCACATTTTTGGCGCCGGCGCCGAAAACCAGCTGCGCGCCGTTTTCCAGCAAAAAGGAGACGCCGATCGCGGTGATCAGCAGAGACAGACGCGGCGCGGAACGCAGCGGGGTGTAGGCGATCTTTTCAATCACAGTGCCCAGCAGGGTGCAGGCGATGACGGCCAGCAGCACCGCCGCCAGGGGGTGCAGGCTGAAGCTGGTCATGGCATAAAACACCACATACGCGCCGACCATGATGATGTCGCCGTGAGCAAAGTTGAGCAACAGGATGATGCCGTACACCATGCTGTACCCCAGGGCGACCAGGGCGTAGATGGAGCCGGACTGCAACCCATTGACCAGCTGGCTGATGATTTGGGAGATCAGTGACATAGCGGTCAGATCCTTTCCGGTTCAGATAAAAGATAACAACAACGCTGCCGCCGCGGCGGCAATCTGCGTAAAAATCGTACAGGGGGGAGGGTTTCCCCTCTCCCCTGCACAACTATGCCTAATGGGAAACCCGATCAGAAGTTCTCCACAAAGACTTCCTGGCCGCCCTGCAGCTGCAGGATAGACGCGGTCTTGATGGGGTTGTTCTGGTCATCGAAGGTGAAGCTGCCGGTGACGCCCTGCAGGCCGTCGGTGGCCTTCATGGTGTCGATAATGGCCTGCTTGTACTCATCGGTGCCAGCTTCCAGGCCCTGCTCCTCAGCGCCCTTGATGGCGTCGCACATCAGCAGCGCGGCGTCGTAGCCCAGCGCCTCGAACATCTGCTTGGGAGCCTCGCCGTACTCGGCGGCGTACGCGTCCTCAAACCCCTTGTTGGAGCCCAGCGCGTAGCCGGAGCAGAAGTAAGAGCCCTCCAGGTCCTCCGCGGAAGCGTAGGCGCTCACACCGGACCAGCCGTCGCCGCCCAGGAACCCGGCGGTGATGCCCTGCTGACGGGCCTGGGTCACGATCAGGCCCACGTCCTCCAGGTAGTTGGGGCACATGATGTACTCAGCGCCAAAGGCCTGGATGTTGGTCAGCTGCGCCTTGAAGTCCTTGTCGCCGGTGGCGTAGCCCTCAACGGTGCAGTCGATGCCCAGCTCGGCGCACTTGGCGGCGAAAGCGTCGCCCACGCCCTTGGCGTAGTCGTTGCCGCTGTCATACAGCACGGCGCACTTGGTGGCGCCCAGCTTCTGGGCGTACTCGGCCATCTTCTCGCCCTGGAACGGGTCGATGAAGCAGGCGCGGAACACGTTGGTGCGGATGCCGCTGCTCGGATCGGTGGGATCCAGCACGGTCACGCTGGCCGCGGTGGCGGAAGCGGTGATCTGGGGCATGTTGTCCTCATAGGTCTTGTCCGCCACGGCCACGGTGGTGTTGGTCAGCACCGCGCCGATCACGGCGGTGACCCCGTCGCTCTTCAGACGCTCGTAGGCGTTGACCGCGTCGGCGGTGGCGCCCTTGTCGTCATATTCCTTGATTTCAATCTGCTTGCCGTTGATGCCGCCCTCTTCATTCAGCTGCTTGATGTACAGCTTGGCACCCTGGCTGACGGCAAGGCCGTACTGAGAGGAGTCGCCGCTGGTGTTGGCGATGATGCCTACGCGAATCGTATCACCGCCGGCAGCCCCCTGCCCACCGGATCCATTGCCGCAGGCGGCCAGGCTCAATGCCATGGCGCCGGCAAGCGCAAAGCACAAGAACTTTTTCATATTCTTTCCCTCCTGATTCTTCATATGAAAAAGCGGTTTCAACACTTTCTCACTATGATATTCTAAATTATACTTCCGAAGCCCCAGGGATGGCAATACATCATTCTTACATAGTTTTCGTCCATCCCGGCGTTTTTGTGGGGAACTTGTACAAAATTTGCTCATAATTTGCTGACGGAATCTTCACAACTCTTGTAATACTGCCCGCAGGACCGGTTGCTTTTTGTCGGCGTATATGCTACCATTGTAGCTGATTAAAGCGCAAGTTATGAAAGAGAGGCGACCTTCCCATGGCGGCAAACGATCGGCTGCGCAATCCCACCACGGACAAGCTGTTTGAAACGATTTTGGCGCTTCGCAATCTGGATGAATGTTATATGTTTTTTGAGGATCTGTGCACCATCAAGGAGTTGGGCGACATGGCCCAGCGGCTGAAGGCGGCCCGGATGCTGCTGGACGGCAAGACCTACGAGCAGATCGTGCGCAGCGTGGAGATCAGCACCGCCACCATCAGCCGGATCAATCGCTGCATCCAGTACGGCGCCGGCGGCTACGAACTGATGCTGAACCGGATGGCCGACGCGGACAAGGCGGAGGCCGCAGAACCGCAGTAACCCACAGACAAACGAGGAGCGTCCTGCCCGGACGCTCCTCGTTTCTATCTACCGTTACTGGGGCCGGAACTCCAGGGTCCCGTCGTCGTTCATGCGGTCCACAATGGCCAGGCTGGTCAGGCGGTAGCCCGCCGCCCGCAGCGCCGCGCCGCCGGGCTGGAAGCCCTTTTCGATGGCAATGCCGATCCCGCACACCTGCGCGCCCGCCTGCTTGCAGATATCCAGCAGGCCGTTCATCGCTTTGCCCACCGCCAGAAAATCGTCCACGATCAGCACCTTGTCCGCCGGGGTCAGGAACTTGCGGGCCAGGGTGATGTCGTAATCCCGGCCGTAGGTGTAGGAGTGCACCACCGAGGTGAACACCTCCCCATCCAGGTTTTTGCTCTTGGCCTTTTTGGCAAACACCACCGGCACATGGAAATACCGGGCGGTCATGCAGGCGATGGCGATGCCGGACGCCTCAATGGTCAAAATCTTGGTGATCCCCTCATCCTTATACTGACGATAGAACTCCTTGCCGATTTCATCCAGAAGTTCCACATCCAGCTGATGATTCAGAAAGCAGTCCACCTTCAGAATGTTGCCGGGGCGGACCTGCCCCTCTTCCCGGATGCGCTGTTCCAGCAATTCCATACCGACGCCTCACTTTTCACATTTTGATTAGACCTATTATGCCAAAAAACGCCGCGCTTTGCAATTCTTTTTCCCAAAAAGCAAAAGGTATCGGTTTCATTCGCGCTATTTTGTATTCAATTCGTATAAATAAGATAAAATTCTACTTTTTGTTTTTCCCTTTACCTGGCATACAGTTTTCGATGTCGCCGTGCCTTTCGGAAACATCGGATTGATCAAATATCATCATTCCGCCTATGTGCGGACGCGCAATTTCTCTGAACAAACAGCCATAAATGGCTCCACGCCTGGGTGCGGGGCCCTTCTCTATATAGAAAAGCTCAACTCGCTATTGACAAGATTTCACAACGAGCCTATAACAAGCATCGTTACTGTAAGAATTCTTACTATTTTGTCCATGGGCGCCTGGATCATCCTGATCTTCTCAATTTACATTCTGATCCAGTTTGTGATCCTGGGGCGTAACCTGCAGCCCGCCCGGGTGCTGCAGCTGATCTGCACCACCCTGTTCGGCTACTTTACCGACTTTACCAATATGCTGGCGGACCGCTTTCTGCCGGACCCGGCTTCTCTGCCGCTGTCCGCTGCTGTGGTGTACGGCGTGCGGCTTGTGTACCTGTTCATCAGCATGGTACTGATCGCCCTGGGCATCCTGCTCTATCTGGCCCACTGCCTGATCTCTCTGCCCGGCGAGGGCATCATGCAGGTGATCGCGGACAAGCTGCATCTGCCGCTGCACACCGTCAAGATGTGCTTTGACATCACCGTGTCCCTGATCGCGCTGGCGATCTCGCTGGCCTATTTCCGCCAGTTCCACGGCATCCGGGAGGGCACCGTCATCGCCGCCTTCGGCGTGGGCAAGATCCTGAGCCTGTACGAGCCCCTCAAACCCCACCTGCACCTGTTTATGTACGGGCGGGAAACCGCGTAATCGCCTCTGAACAACAGAACCCCGACAGCCTTTTGCGGGCTGCCGGGGTTCTGTTGTTTCATTTGGCAGGACGATCAGCCCAGCTGTTTCCAATCGCTGCGGATAAACAGCCAGGTGATGACCGGCACCAGCAGGCTGCCGACCAGAGACATGACCAGGATCACCACCGGGTTGCCGGCCGACAGATTGCCGCTGACCGCCACCAGGAAGGACAGCACATAGCAGCAGCACATCAGAATAAACCCTGCCTTCTTCTGGGCGAACAGCAGCACGGCCAGACCGACCAGCGAGACCAGCGCGATCACCACCGACGGGATGCGTCCCTCGGTCAGATTCAGTACGGTGGTGGCGGCGCAGAGCACCAGAGCGACCCAAAGCCAGATTTTTGCAGAACGTTTCATATTCATCTATCTCCTTTGTGTTTGTGGGGTATTTACTTGACTTAATCAAGTATAGCCGCAAAACTTGATAAAGTCAAGTATAAATTTTTATTTTTCTTCGGCTTGCAAAAACCCGGTGGCGCAACCGGCTTACTATTGAGCAGCGCACAAAAAAACGGACGATTTTTCAGCAAATATTTGCCTTGTCAAGAAAAAAACGATGCGATAAACTCTAAGTATGCAAGAGAGTTTTGGGAGGTAAGCGATGCAAGAAGAACTGTTGTCCATCGGAAAAATGGCCCAGCTGAACCGGATTTCCATCTCCACCCTGCGTCTGTACGACGAAAAAGGGCTGCTGAAACCCCGGTATGTGGACCCGGACAGCGGATACCGGTACTACAGCATCGACCAGAACGCCCGGCTGGACATGATCGCGTACATGAAAGAGTTGGGGATGAGCCTGGCCGAGATCGGCCAGGCGCTGCGCAAGGAGGACATCACCCTGATCGAGGAACTGCTGGCGCAAAAGAATGAGCAGCTGCACCAGCAGATGCGCCAGCTGAAGGCGCGGCACGACGCGGTGGAACGGGCGATCCAGTCCATCGAGCGGTACCGCAAATCCCCTGTCACCGGCACCCTTTCGCTGGAATACATCGATCGGCGGTATGCCTGGGGCATCCCCTGCCCGGAGAACTTCTACCAGGACGGTATCCACAGCTACGAGGCCTCGCTGCAGGCGTTGCGCCATACCCTGGCGCAGCAGGGGCTGGAACAGATCCATTCCTACAATATCGGCACCACCATCGAACGGGAGGATTTTCTGGCCGGGCGGTTTGTGGCCGGGCAGATCTTCTTGTTTGCCGGGCGGGATCTTCCGCTGCGCCAGGGCGGCTTTCAGATTCTGGACAGCGGCATGTACGCCTGCATCTACCTGGACAACTACGACGATGAGATTTCCTTCGCTGGCATGCTGCTGGACTACTGCCAAACCAACGGCTATCGGATCGCGGGCGACTACATCTGCGAGGTAATGAGCGGATTTCACGTATTTGACAACGATCCGCGCAGTATGTTTCTGCGGCTGCAGGTCCCGGTATCCTTTGAAAAATAGCCGCTCCCAAAAAAAATTGTGAATTTTTTCACGGAATCGGTTGACTCTCTTCCGGGTGCAGGGTTTAGACTGAAAGCACAGCGAACGGACCGGGCGTATCGGCCGCATCGGGCGGCGGGTGCTCCCTGCGAACCAACCGGATAAGGAGGCAGTTTTTTATGGAAAAGATCAAGGTAGTGCAGTACGGGTGCGGCAAGATGGCCAAATATACCCTGCGGTATCTGTATGAGCACGGCGCGCAGATCGTGGGCGCCATCGACGTGAACCCCGCCGTGGTGGGGATGGATGTAGGCGATTTTGCCGAACTGGGGGTCAAGACCGGCATCCTCATTTCCAACGACGCGGACAAGGTGCTGGACGAATGTGACGCCGACGTGGCCATCATCACCCTGTTCAGCTTTATCGGGGATATCTACGATCATGTGGAAAAATGCGTATCCCGGGGCATCAACGTGATCACCACCTGCGAGGAGGCCATCTATCCCTGGACCACCGCCGCCGCCCAGATCAACCGGCTGGACGCGCTGGCCAAGGAGACCGGCTGCACCATCACCGGCTCCGGTATGCAGGATATTTTCTGGATCAATATGGTGGCGATGGTGGCCAGCGGCTGCAACAAGATCGCCCGCATCCAGGGCGCTTACAGCTACAACGTGGAGGACTACGGCCTGGCCCTGGCCAAGGCCCACGGCTGCGGCTTAACCAAAGAGGAGTTTGAGGCCAGGATCGCCCATCCGGACGCCTTTGAGCCCTCCTACGCCTGGAACGCCAGCGAGGCCATCTGCAACAAGCTGGGCCTGACCATCAAGTCCATCACCCAGAAGCATGTGCCCTGTGTGGCGGACAAGGATATGTACAGCGCCACCCTGGGCGAGACCATCCCGGCGGGCCACTGCATCGGCATGTCCGCGGTGGTCACCATCGAGACCATGCAGGGCATCACGATAGAGGAGGAGACCATCGGCAAGGTCTACGGCCCGGACGACGGGGATATGTGCGACTGGAAGATCACCGGCGAGCCGGATACCGAGTTCCATGTGGTCAAGCCCGCCACGGTGGAGCACACCTGCGCCACGATCGTGAACCGCATCCCGTCGCTGCTGAACGCCCCCGCCGGGTATGTGACCTGCGACCAGCTGGAGCCCCACTGCTACCTGACCTATCCGATGGAATACCACCTGTAAGGGTTTTGGTACGATACAAAAACGGCGCGGGCCGGGAGAAGTTCTCCCGGCCCGCGCCGTTTGTCTTGCGTACAGGATTACGCCTGGGGTTCCTCCAGGCAGGCGATCCGCAGATCGCTGAGCTGCTTTTGGTCCACCACATCGGGGGCGCCGCTCATCAGTTCGCTGGCGTTCTGCACCTTGGGGAAGGCGATCACGTCCCGGATGGAATCCCGGCCCAGCATCAGCATCACCAGACGGTCCAGCCCGTAGGCCATGCCGCCGTGAGGGGGCGCGCCGTACCGGTAGGCGTCCATCAGGAAGCCGAAGCTCTCCCGGGCCTTCTCCTCGGTGAAGTCCAGGGCCTTGAACATGCGGCCCTGCAGCACCGGGTCGTTGATACGGATGGACCCGCCGCCCAGCTCCACGCCGTTGAGCACAATGTCGTAGGCGTTGGCGTAGCAGGCGGCCTGATCGGTCTCCACCTTGTCCAGGCTGTCCTCGGTGGGCATGGTGAAAGGATGGTGCATGGCCACAAAGCGGCCCTCCTCCTCGCTGTACTCAAACAGCGGGAACCGCACCACCCACAAAAACTCAAACTTCTTGGGGTCGATCAGTTCGCAGCGGCGGGCCACCTCCAGCCGAACCTGGCCCAGAGCCGTGCAGGCGCGGGTATTGTTGGCGTCGCTGACCAGCAGCAGCACGTCGCCGGTCTTGGCGCCGGCGGCCGCGCGCAGGGCAGCCTTCTCCTCCTCGGTGAGGAACTTCTCAAAGCTGGAGGTCTCGCCCTCCTCGGTCAGACGGGTATAGGCCAGGCCCTTGGCGCCGTAGGTCTTGGCCACCTCGCCCAGCTTGTCGATGGTCTTGCGGGTAAGCTGGCCAGCCAGGCCCTTGCAGTTGATCAGCCGCACGCTGCCGCCCGCGTCGATGGCGCCGCGGAAGGGCGCGAAGCTGGTGGAGCGCACCGCGTCGGTCACGTCCATGAGTTCCAGGCCAAACCGCATATCCGGCTTGTCCGAACCGAACCGGGCCATGGCCTCGTCCCAGGGGATGCGGCGGAAGGGGGTGGTCAGGTCAATGTCCAGGATCTCTTTCCACAGCTTCTTGATGAGCCCCTCGTTCAGGGTCATGATATCGTCCTCGGTGACGAAGCTCATCTCCAGGTCGATCTGGGTGAATTCCGGCTGCCGGTCGGCCCGCAGGTCCTCGTCCCGGAAGCAGCGGGCGATCTGGAAATACCGGTCAAAGCCGGACAGCATCAAAATCTGTTTGTACAGCTGGGGCGACTGGGGCAGCGCGTAGAAATGGCCCGGCTGCACCCGGCTGGGCACCAGATAGTCCCGCGCGCCCTCCGGCGTGCTCTTCATGAGCATGGGGGTCTCGATCTCACAGAAGTGATGGTCGCAGAAATAGTTGCGCACGATCTGGCAGATGCGGCTGCGCACCACCAGCGGCTCGTGCATGCTGGGACGGCGCAGGTCCAGATACCGGTATTTCAGCCGCAGTTCGTCCTTGACCTTGACCTCGTCCCGGATCTCGAACGGGGTGGTCTCAGCGCCGCTGAGCACGCGCAACTCGGTCACATACAGCTCCACCTCGCCGGTGGGGATCTTGTCGGTCTTGGCGTCCCGCTCCCGCAGCGTGCCACGGGCGATCACCACGTACTCGCTCTTCAGGCTCTGGGCCTTGGCAAAGACCTCCCGGTCGGTGCCGTCGTCAAACACCATCTGCAGCACGCCGGTGGTATCCCGCAGATCGGCAAAGATGATGCCGCCCTTGTCGCGGCATTTGGCGATGGAGCCGGCCACCGTCATCTCGGTGCCCGCGTCCGCCAGGCGCAGCCCGCCCACATAGTGGGTGCGGCGCAGATTGCCCATGGTTTCCATAGTTCGTAAAACCCCTTTGTTTCTATCGTTCGGGCCCTTTAGCCCATATCTTCATACCGCTCCATTATAGCGCGTTTGGGCGGATATTACAAGGCGTTCGGTCAAAACAAAACCGCCCGGCGTCTGGGGACCGGGCGGCGAAAGCAAACTGTCAAACCGGATAGGCGCGGTTTACATCGCTCTGTATGATGCACATGTTCACAATACCCAGCTGGAAGAAATGCAGCAGGATATAGAGCAGGCTGTTGTCCGAAGCGCCGGGCACCACCGCAAACGCCTTGCCCATCTTGTAGTACCAGTAATACCAGTAGATCCCGCAGGTGATGATCCCCAGCAGGATGACCAGGCCGCCGGAGGTGTTCCACTCGGCGGGATTGATCAGGCAGGCAGCCTCGTTCAGGGTGTACATCCAGTAGATGCCATAGATGCCGCAGGTCACAATGGTCAGGATGACGCATACCGCAATATTTTTGTTCATGTGTTTCTCCTTTGGGTCTTCGTTTCGTGTGTGGATAGCGCCGCCCGCAGGCGGCCGGGTTCACAGAGGCAGATTGCGAAGGATGCCCCAGACAACAAGAAAAACGGTCGTGATCACACCGGCGACACGCAGAAACAAGGTGTTCGCGGAGCGGCCGGTGAGCCACAGCCACAAGGCCCGCCCCAGCACCAGCGCCAGCCAGGGCGACAGATAGAACAAGCCCGCGTTGGCGGCACGGGCAGCGGCCCAGTCTGCGCGGGAAAACGCCAGCATCATGCGGGTGATCCCGCAGCCCGGACAGTCCAGCCCGGTGAGGGTGTGGAACGGGCAGGGAATCCCCCAGCCGGTGAACCGCACCCAGAGCAGATAGGCCAGGCCGACGCCCAGCCCAACGCCCAGCACCCGCAGCCGGCCAAAGCGCAGGTTCACAGGTTCTGGCAAAGGAATTCGGCCAGTTCATCCAGGCTCAACTCGACCTCGGCGCCGTCCTCCATCCGCTTGACGCGGGCGCGGCGGAGTTTCACCTCGTCGTCCCCCAGCACCATGCTGTACACCGCGCCCAGTTTGTTGGCGTACTTCATCTGGGCCTTTAGCCCGCGGCCCACGATGTCGGTCTCCACGTAAAGGCCCCGGCCCCGCAGTTCCGCCGCCAGCCGGATGGCCTCCACCTTGCCCGCCTCGCCCAGAGGCGCCAGATAGAGGGCCGGCATCGGGTCGCTGCCCAGCTCGATCCCCTCGTCCTCCATCGCCATGAGCAGCCGCTCGATGCCCATGCCAAAGCCCACCGCGGGGGTGGCGGGGCCGCCGAACTGCTCCATCAATCCATTATACCGGCCGCCGCCGCAGATGGTGCCCTGGGTGCCCACGGCGGTGTGGATAAACTCAAACACGGTGTTGGTGTAATAGTCCAGGCCCCGCACGATGGTGGGGTTCACCACATACGCGATCCCCTGCGCGTCCAGCAGCGCCTTGACCTGATCAAAGCGGCTGCGGCAGTCCTCGCACAGGTAGTCCAGCACCACCGGCGCGCCGGCGGCCACCTGGTGGCAGCTCTCCACCTTGCAGTCCAAAATCCGCATAGGGTTGCGGTCCAGCCGTTCCAGGCAGGTCTCGCAGAGTTCCGCCTTGTGGGCGCTGAAATACTCCCGCAGGGCCTCGTGGTATTTCGGGCGGCAGTGAGGGCAGCCAATGGAGTTGATCTCCAGGCGCACCTGCTGCAGCCCCGCCGCGGACAGGATCTGGCGGGCCACCGCGATGACCTCCGCGTCGGCGGCGGGGTCGTCGGCGCCGTAGCACTCGATGCCCAGCTGGTGGAACTCCCGCAGACGGCCTTTCTGGGCTTTCTCGTAGCGGAAGCAGCTTTGCAGATAATAGGCCTTCAGCGGGGCCGGGCTGGAGCCCAGCAGACCGTTTTCCAGAATGGCCCGGGCCACGCCGGAGGTGCCCTCCGGCCGCAGGGTGATGCTGCGGTTGCCCTTGTCCAGGAAGGTGTACATCTCCTTAGACACGATATCGGTGGTGTCCCCCACGCCGCGGGCGAACACCTCGGTGGCCTCAAAGGTGGGCAGGCGGATCTCCTTGTAGCCGTACAGGCCCACGGTACGCCGCATGAGTTTTTCCAGCCGCAGCCACCGGCCGCTCTGGCTGGGCAGCACGTCCTGGGTGCCGCGGGGACGGGTATATTTCACAGCCATGAAAATGCTCCTTGATTCGCATAGTTTTGCAGATTTGCTGTCATTATACCGCTTTTTTCTTCCGGTTACAAGAGCCTGGCAGCCGGCGGCTTTTCAAACACAGACAAACGTGATAAAATGGAAACAGGTTACAACAGGCGGAGATGTGTGCACAGTTCCGCCGGAGCGGAGGTTTCCATGCTGCACAAGTTGACCCCTGTGTGGGAACGGCTTTTTTACGCCATGGCGGCGGTCTCTTTCTTTTATCTGACAGCGGTGGCCCTGTATTGGAACCGCACCGACCCGCTGGCCATCACGGTGGCGGCGGTGTGCGGGCTGGCGCTGCTGGCCGGGCTGTGGCGGCTGATCCGCAGCGACGGCTTTGCCGCCCTGGCGGAGGACCCGCGCCGCCGCCGGCTGTTGTTCACCGTGATATCGGGGGTGTTTCTGGTACTCTGCCTGGCCAGCGCCCTGATCCAGCTGGAGGATTTCACCGGCACCGACTGGGACATCTGGGTGATCCACGCGGAGGCGCAGAACATCGCCCGGCATCCCTTTCCCGCCGAGATGCAGAACGCCGCGTATTTCTATCGCTTTCCCAACAACGCGGCTCTCCTGGCGCTGTTCACCGGCTGGTATCGGCTGTGGCTGGCGATCGGCGGGGCAGGGGTGGACCTGAATCTGGCGGCTGCCCTGCTGGCGGCGGGATCTCTCTGGGCGGCCCAGCTGCTGTTCTACCACGCGGTACGTCTCTTTGCCGGGCCGGCGCAGGGGTTGTTCTGCGCGGCGGTGTGGGTGCTGGTGCTTCCCTTTTACGGGTATGCCGCCACCCCGTACTCCGACACCATGTCCCTGCCCTTCTGCACCGGTATGCTGCTGTGTCTGGCGCTGCTGTGGCGCAGCAAAAACCCGCTCTGGGCCCTGGGCGTGGGGGCGTGTGCCGGCGCGGCCTTCCAGCTGAAAGGCACCTACGCCGTCTTGGCGGTGGCCGTGGCGATCTGGCTGGCGCTGCTGAACTTTGGCCGCCTGCGCCGCAAGCTGACGGCGCTGCTGGTGTTCGCCGTCTGCTTCTTCGGCTTTTCCGCCGGATTCCGGGCCTTTTATACGCAATCCGGCATCTGGGGCACCTTTTCCGCTGAATATGTCAAACAGGAATGGCAGGTGCCCACGACCCACTGGCTGATGATGGCGCAGAACCCGGACGGCCCTTGGGTTGCAGAGGACTATGACTTCACCTACGGTTTGCAGCAGGGGAAGTTCAGTTACGATGCGCGCACCCGGATCTGCCTGCAGATGTGCTTTGACCGGATCGCCTCCCGAGATCTGAAGACCAACCTTCTCTTCACCAACCGGAAGGTGGTGGAGACCTGGAAGGACGGCACCTTCCAGGTGAACCAGTACGACCGGGACACCTATTATCATCCCGACGCGCCGATTCGGCAGTTCTTCAACCCGGGCACCCGCCCCTACCAGGTTTTTGCCTGCCTGTCCAATGCGCTGTATTTCGCGTTCCTGCTCTGTCTTGTCGCCGGGGCGATCCGGCGGCTGCTGCAGAAGGATTCGCTGACGGTGGACGGGGTGTTCTTCGCCCATCTGTGCCTGTTCGGCATGTTCCTGCTGGAACTGGTCTGGGAGTGGCGCTCCCGGTACCTGTTCGGCTATCTCCCCTTCCTGATCCTGGCCGCGCCCAGCGGCATCCAGGCACTGGCCGACCTGCTCTTCCGCCTTTTCCACCCGGTCGTCCGACATCGCGGTGAAGCCTGACCGGCACAGATGTCTCCGCCCGCTTCGCGCACGCAAAAGCCCGCCTCGGCTATCACAGCCGGGGCGGGCTTTTCCCATACAAAAGAACAGGCGGCCGTATACAGCTGCCTGCCGCTGACACAGGACAGGTTGTAGTTAATGCTGCGGGTTGACGATGGAGCGCCACTCCAGATCGCCCCGTTCCAGGCCGTGGATCAGCACCTCGGCGGTGGCGATATTGGTGGCAATAGGAATGTTATGTACGTCGCCCAGGCGCAGCAGGTTCATCTCGTTGGGCTCGTGGGGTTTGGCGCTGATCGGGTCCCGGAAGAACAGCAGCATATCGATCTCATTGCAGGCGATCCGGGCGGCAATCTGCTGGTCGCCCCCGTGAGCGCCGGACAAAAAGCGCTGAATGGACAGGCCGGTAGCCTCGGCAACCATCTTGCCGGTGGTGCCGGTAGCAAGCAGGGTATGGTGGCTGAGCACCCGGCAGTACGCAATGCAGAACTGAACCATCAGTTCTTTTTTGGAGTCATGGGCAATGAGTGCAATATTCATAAGCACTCCTCTCCTTTCTCTATATGGCCGGCGGGGGTAAAACGCACAAGGCGGGATTCGCAAGCAGAATTCAGCGCAGCGCCAGCGGGGGCATCTCCCCCAACAGGCGGGCGGCAATGTTATCCACCGCCCGAAAGGCCGTGCTGCCGGGGGCAAGCGCCTGCCCGGAAACAGCCGCGCGGGCGATCAGCGGGGAATCGGGCACCGCGCCGATCAGTTGAACGCAGACCGTGTCGATACATTCGTCCAGATCCCGCACGCCCGTGTTGGAAAAACCGGAACCGGGGATGCGGTTGACGATCAGCCGGGTGGTGGGACCGTTCCGGTCCAGAATGGCGTCGGCCACAATGCGGCCGTCCCGCAGTGCCACCGGGTCCGGCGTCAGCACCAGCAGCGCCAGATTGGCCAGCGGCACCGCGGCGGTAAAGGGCGCGCCCATACCGGCCGCTGTGTCCAGCAGGATGAAGTCGAATCCGGGCCGCATGGCCTGGATCAGCCGGCCCAGTTCCTTTGCCGGGATCTGCCCGCCCTCATAGGGGGCGCTGATCACCGACAATCCCGGGTAGAGCGGGCTTTCCACCACGGCTTTATCACCGGGGCACCGCCCGCAAAGCACATCCTCAATGTCGTAGACGGTTTTTCCGTATACGCCGGCGATAATATCCACACTGCGCAGGCCGGAGTCCAGCTCCACCAGAAGCACCCGCTGCCCGGCGGCGGCCAGGCGACCGCCCACCAGTACCGACAGGGTGCTCTTCCCGGTGCCGCCCTTTCCGGACGCCACCATAATGACCTTTGCGCTCAAACCACCGGCTCCTTTTCCCATGCGTGGCGCGGGGAACGGGTCATCCGATTCCGCCCGGGCCGGAAACGCACAAAATAGCCGAAGCAGCAGTCTGACAGGCCCGCTCCTCCAACTTATATTTATAGTAGCATAAAAGAAGGGTCTTGACAAGAAAATTTTGTGTGCATTGCCAAGCCATCCTTTCCCCTGCGGCACAAGGGCCGCCAATGGCGCTACGGCGGCCCCCGCGGCATAAGAAAAGCACAGGCGCACCGCTATGCGCCTGCACTTTTGTTGCATCGTTCAGGAGAGCAGTTCTCCCTCCGGATCGGGTTCAAAGCTGCTGGACCGGTCGAAGTAGTAGGCGTTGAACACGTCCACCATCAGCTGGGCCGCGTTGGAGCCGCTTCCGCCGTATTCCAGCACGATGCCCACCGCGATCTCCGGGTCCTCGGCGGGGCAGAAGGCGATCATTACGCCGTTGCAGTAGTAGTAGCGGGTGCCGTTGATCACCTTGTACACCTCGCTGCGCTGGGGGCTGCCGGTCTTGGCGGCGATGGTCAGCGGGTAGTTGCGCAGGGTGCTGTTGCCCTGGGCCATCAGCACCATGCCCTCCTTCACCGCGTCGAACGCGCCGATGGTGTCCTCGATCTGATCCTCCACCACCGGCTCCACCGACTCGACCACCTCGCCGGTATTGGTGTCCACCAGGCCGCTGACCAGATGGGTCTTGTACCGGGTGCCGCCGTTGGCGATGGTGGCGGCGTAGGTGGCCAGCTGCACCGGGGTAAAGGCGTTGTTGCCCTGCCCGATAGCGGACTGCACATCCAGGCCCACCGTGTAGTTCTCGTCCTCGGTGCTGGTCAGATGGCCCAGCGCCTCGCCCACCTCCACACCGGTGGCGACCCCCAGACCCAGCCGGTTGGCCATATCGGCGCAGGCGGCCAGGCCGGCGCGCCGGCCCACATCGTAGAAGTACACGTTGCAGCTGTGCTGCAGCGCCGTGTACAGATCCACCTGGTTGCCGGGATGGTAGTGCTGGCAGCGGGGGGTGTAGCTGGGGGCGTAATAGGTATAGGTGCCGTTGCACTCGATGATGTCGTCGGGGGTGACGATCCCGTTCAGCAGGCCGGTCAGCGCCACCGAGGGCTTATAGGCCGAGCCGGGGGCGTACTGGCCGGTAAAGGCCCGGTTGAGCAGCGGCAGGGCCGCGTCACTGGCGTAGTCGCTGTAGTTGCTGCGATACAGGTTCAGGTCGTAGCTGGGATAGTTGCTCACCGCCAGCAGACCGCCGGTATTCACATCCACGACCACCACCGCGCCGGCGTTACATTCCTTGCCGGAGTTTTCGGCCCGGGTCTGCTGCAGGGTCAGGATGTTGCGCTCCAGCGCCTCGTCCACCCGTTTCTGGAACTCCCGGTTGATGGTGAGCATGACCGTTTTGCCGGGGGTGGGTTCCACGCCGGTGCGGATCTCCTGGATCTCCCCGTCCCCCACCACGATCTCGGTGGTGCCGTCGGTGCCCCGAAGCTGGTCCTCATATACCTTCTCCAGGCCGGACTGACCGATCAGGTCGTTCATATTGTAGCCGGCGTCCCGCAGCGGATAGCTGACGTTGCCGTCCTCGTCCTCCACCCGCCACTGTTCGGCGGTGATGGCCCCCACGCTGCCCAGGATATGGGGCAGGATGGTGCCGTCCGGATAGGTGCGGCGGCTGGTCTCGATGACCTGCACGCCGGGCAGGTTCATGCTGCGCTCCTTGACGGTGGCCATGGTCACCGAGCCGATATCGCTGGCAAAGACAAAGTTGTTGCGCACGCTGAATTCCTCCAGCGTCATCTGGTAGCGCACCCCGGCGATCCGGCGCTGCCACACCGGCTCATAGTCCTGCAGATCGTACTTTTCCACCAGATTGGCCATCACCTGGTCGGCGGTGGCATAGGACTGCAGTTCCAGGCTGCTTTTCAGGGCGGACAGGCGGGATTCCTGGCTGGAATTGCCCGTTTCGTTGGTAAAGCTGTAGTGTCCGGCGGAATCCGGATCGCTCACCAGCAGGGTGTCGTTCCAGCTCTCGCCGGAAGCCTGCAGAATCTCGACCAGCTGCCGGATCAGTTCGTTCAGGTCGGCGTTCCCCATCATCAGCTGGTTGAGCTCGATCTGATAGACTGTCTCGTTGGTGGCCAGGCTGCGGCCGTAGCAGTCCACGATCTCACCCCGGGCCGCCGTTGCCGAAAAGGAATAGGTGCTGGTGCTCTCGGCGCGGGAGAGATACTCCTCGCCGTCGATCAGCTGCCACTGCACCAGCCGCAGCAAAAAGGCGCTGAGCACCACGCACAAAAACCCGATCAGAATATAGATCCGGATGCGAACCTGTTTGTCGTTCAAGGGAATCACCGCCTTTCACCGCCGGCTGCGCTCACTCCACCCTGGCGGCGAACCGTTCAAAGATCCGCCGCACCACCAGAAAGGAGAGGGGCGCCGCCGCGCTGGTAAAGATCACAATGGGCAGGATCACGGTGCCGTAGTACCAGCCCGCCCGGGAATAGTCCCGCATAAAGTAGTTGAACAGAAAATCCACCCCGGTGACCAGCAGCACCGCCGCGCCGCAGAGCAGGATGAAGTTCATGTGGTTGACCCGCAGAAACAGCTGCACCAGCACCGAGGTCATGAAGCAGACCATCAGCAGCAGGATCGCCAGCAGGCCGGCGACCCGGCCGGCGGTCAGATCCCACAAAAGGCCGCCCACCGCGCCGAACAGCGCGCCCCGGAATTCCCCCTCATAGATGGATACCGCCATGCACAGCGGCAGGATGAAGAGCGGCCGCGCCCCGGCGATGGTGAGAAAGCCCGGCAGGGTCTGCAGCACCGCGGCCAGCACAAGCAGCAGGCTGTAGCAGAGCCATTTGCCGACCAGCAGCATATTTTTTTTGCGGCGTGTTTCCATGGTATCTCCTTAGTGGGCGGGCCGGTCAGCCGGCCTCGTCGGTAATTACGAAGACGTGGGTCAGGCTGAATATATCAGCGCCGGGCTGCACCACCGCGATGGTGGACTGGCCGCTTACCTCCGGCACCAGCTGGTCCACCGTGCCCACCAGGATATCCGGCGGGATCTCGCCGCCCAGGCCGGTGGTGATGACCTCGTCCCCCACGCTGGCCAGGGTGTCCCGGGTCAGGTTGTTCAGGGTGCACTGGCCGAGGGACACATAGTCGGCGTTGCCGGACAGAATGCCGTTGTCCCGGGTGCGGCTGATGATCGCCGCCGCGTTGAAGCTGGGGCTCAGGATGGTCAGCACCTTGGCGCTGGTCAGGTTGGCCTCGGTGACCCGGCCCACCAGATATCCCTTGTCGCTGACCACCACATCCCCTTTTTCCACCCCGTCGGTGGTGCCCTGGTCAATGGTAAAGCCGCCGAACTGGTCCAGCGCGTCCCGCCCGATCACAAAGGCCGAGGCATAGGTGTACTCCGGGTGTTCCTGCTGGATCTGATACAGATCCCGGAATGCCTGGTTTTCCGCCTGAATCTTCTCGTAATCCACCAGCTGACGGCGCAGCTCGGCGTTCTCCTCCTCCAGCGCCTCGTTCTCGGCCACGATGCTGTCGATGCTGGTATACTTTTCCCACAGGTCGGCCAGACCGCCGCTGCCCAGAGCGGCGATCCGCTGAAAGGGGGTCAATATGACGCCCAGCAGCTCCTGCGGCGCGGCGGTGAGCCGGTCGTTGGCGCCGGCCCAGGCCATAATGCCCGCCAGCACCACCAGCACGCAGAGCAGGATCTTGAATTTAACGGTGGAAAAAAAGTCCTTCATCAGGCCACCTCTCGGTCGGATTCAGTAAAATAGAAACAGGGCGCGGGCGGCCGCGGAGATGCCCCGCGGCCGCCCGCGCCGCCCATCAGCCCGGTGCGGGGCCGGTGGGTCATACCGGATTACAGATGGGAAGAATTGTCGTCCAGCACATCCTGCAGGATATCGATGTGGTCCAGCACCGCGCCGGTGCCGGCGGCCACGCAGTCCAGCGGGCTCTCGGCCACGTGCACGTCGATACCGGTCTCGGACTGCACCAGCTGGTCCAGCCCCCGCAGCAGCGCGCCGCCGCCGGTGAGCATGATGCCGTGGTCGATGATGTCGGCGCTCAGTTCCGGCGGGGTCCGCTCCAGGGTCTCCTTGACCGCCTCCACCACGCGGGTGAGGCTCTCGGTCAACGCCTCCCGGACCTCCTCGGAATGGATGGTGATGTTCTTGGGCAGGCCGTCCACCAGGTTGCGGCCCTTGATCTCCATCTCCATCTCGGCGTCCAGCGGATAGGCGCTGCCGATCTCGATCTTGACCTGTTCGGCGGTGCGCTCGCCCACCAGCAGGTTGTACTTGCGCTTGATGTAGGCAATGATGGCCTGGTCGAACTCATCGCCGCCCACCCGCACGCTGCGGGCCGCCACGATACCGCCCAGACTGATCACCGCCACCTCGCTGGTGCCGCCGCCGATGTCCACCACCATGCTGCCGGAAGGCTCGCTGATGGGCAGGCCGGCGCCGATGGCCGCGGCCATGGGCTCCTCGATCAGGTTGACCTGCTTGGCGCCGGCGTTGAAGGCGGCGTCCTTGACGGCGCGGCGCTCCACCTCGGTAACGCCGGAGGGGATGCAGATGACCACCCGGGGCCGCACGAACAGGCTGTTGCCGCAGACCCGCTTGATGAACTGGCCCAGCATGTTGGCGGTGATCTCAAAGTCCGCGATAACGCCGTCCTTCAGCGGGCGCACCGCCACAATGTTGCCGGGGGTACGGCCGATGACCGCCTTGGCCTCATGGCCCACGCTGCGCACGTCGTTGGTCTTGGTGTCCACCGCCACGACGCTGGGCTCCCGCATGACGATGCCCTTGCCCTTCAGATAGACCAGGGTGTTGGCGGTGCCCAGGTCGATCCCGATATCCCTGCTGAAAAGTGCCATAGAATCCACTACTCCTTTATCTTCCCTGCCTGCATCTGGTGCAGTATATGCGATCGTGCAGAATTTTACCTTCCTATTATAACCGCAAGCGTCCGGTTTCTCAACGGCGGCGGCAGGATTTTTGCATTTTACTCACTTTTTCGCGCTGCGAGAACGCCCAATTCGTCCAATTTGCGGGCCAGACGGGACACCGGCAGCCCCATCACGTTGTAGTAGCAGCCCTCGATCTCCTCGCAGAACAGCGCCGCGGCCCCCTGGATGCCGTATCCGCCGGCCTTGTCGTAGGGTTCGTCGGTGTCGATATAGGCCTCGATCTGGGCTTCGGTAAGGGGGAAGAAGCGCACCCGGGTGGTGGCGGTGAAGGTGTGCGAAGCGCCGTTCGCCCAGACGCAGACGCCGGTGTGCACATAGTGGTCGGCCCCCGCCAGGGCGGTGAGCATGGCGCGGGCGTCCTCCCGGCTGTGGGGCTTGCCGAACACCTTGCCCTTGTACTCCACCACCGTGTCGCAGCCGATCACCACCTCGCCGGGAAACCGCCCGGCCACCGCCATGCACTTGCCAAAGGCCAGGTTCTCGGCGGTCTGTTTCGGGGTGGGCGCGGTGAGCACGCTCTCGTCAAAATCGCTGACCTCCACCCGGAAGTCGGGGGTGATCATGGACAGCAGTTCCCGGCGGCGGGGGCTGCCGGAAGCGAGTATCATAGACATAAACGAAACACTCCTTGGGTTTATTTCAGCCGCCGGGCGGCTGGCCGTGATTTCGGGTCGTTTTCAGCGGATGTGGCTGCGGTTGTACAAAAAGATCGCCAGCCCGATGGTCAGGATCTGGGCCACGCTGATGCCCATATAGAAATCCAGGGTCAGGCGGACCACGCTCAGGTCCATGGCGGGGGTCAGCCGCACGCCCTGGGAATAGGCCAGCCAGCTCAACCCCCGCACCCCGGAGCACAGCTGGGCGATCATGGCGCCCAGGATGATGCCGGACAGTATGTAGAAACACAGAAGCAGCGTTTTTTTCACGTTTGTACCTCCCCTTGTTTACAGCCGGCCGGTGGAGCCGAATCCGCCCTC
>CALXIA010000033.1 GCA_944388245.1 uncultured Gemmiger sp.
GTTTTTCTTTTCCCATTATCGACATTAGTCTTCTTTTGAACCACTCGCCTAGCGAGTGGTTTTCGGTATACAAAAAAGCCACGCCCCGGGAGGCGTGGCAGTTCGGCAGTGATTTTGGGAAACTCCATGGGGAGTTTCCCGGCCTTGTGGAGGAAAACGGCAGCGGATGGTTCCACCGCCATGCGCATCGGGTAGTTGCCTTTGTACAAGAAAATCCAGAGAAGGTATCCAGCAGTGCCCAGAAGAAGTGTGCCGCTATTGAGAAGGGCTTTGACCGAGCCTGGCGGGGCAAGGTGGTCCAGATGCAGATTCCCCTGTTTGCCCCCACCACCAAGGGGCAGTGGGGCCTGCGGTTTGACAGCTTTCTGGCCCAGGCTTTGGAACTGGGGCCACTCCGGAAAGAGGAACCAGAGCTGCCGCCCACGCTGGTGGAGCAATTTCGCACGCTCACACCCAAGGGCGTTCCTTTGGATATAGTCACGACGCTGGCGGCCTACTACCTTGCCAATAAGCCGGAGGACTCCGACTGGGTGGTGCTGCCGGTGGCCAACTTTGACGCATATTTTGGCACCACCAGTTTTGGACGGAAGTATCTCAAGCAAATTCCGGAGTCTATTTTGGAACGCTCAGAGGCTGGCTTTGGGCTGTGCCGGTACCGATTGGGCAATGTTCTGGCAATCAAGCAGGGATGGAGCCCTGATTATAGCAATAAAATCAACTGCGCTAAAAAGCCAAATAGCATAGTCTGAACAGAATCTGTATGCATCTATGCATCGTCGTCACTCCATAGGTTGACGAATTGAGGATTATCTGATAAGATATGAGCCATTATGATGAAAGGAGATGTTCTGCAACTTATGGACGACGGTGACAGTAACGCCCCCGCCAAGCCTCCCTCGTACAATTATGAACAGAATCGGATGGGACACGGTCTGTATTTGCGTGAATAGCGCAACGGGCTGTGTCTTTTTGCGCCTTTTTGTCTGTAATTGTTATGATTTGAGGAGGAACTACCATTGGAAAATTCTATCTTACTTATGATTTTACTGCAGGTCTTTCTGATCCTGCTCAACGCAGTCTTTGCCAGTGCGGAGATTGCGGTAATCTCTATCAACGATGCCAAGCTGGCTCGGATGGTGGCGGAGGGAGACAAGCGGGCAGTGCGTCTGGCTCGTCTGACCAGCCAACCGGCCCGCTTCCTTGCCACCATTCAGGTAGCTATCACTCTGTCCGGCTTTCTGGGCAGCGCCTTTGCGGCTGAGAACTTTTCGGACGGGCTGGTAAATTGGCTGGTAGGCCTGGGAGTAGGCATCCCTGCCGCTACGCTGGATTCCATCGCCGTGGTCATCATCACGCTGATCTTGTCCTATTTTACTCTGATTTTCGGCGAGCTGGTTCCCAAGCGGGTGGCCATGCGTAAGGCGGAGTCCCTGGCTCTGGGAATCTCCGGCCTGATCTCCGCTATCGCCAAACTGTTCGCCCCCATGGTGTGGTTCTTGACCGCTTCCACCAATGCTGTCCTCCGTTTACTTGGCATTGACCCCAATGCGGAGGAGGAGACTGTCAGCGAGGAGGAGATCCGCATGATGGTGGATGTGGGTACCCAAAAAGGTACCATTGACCACGAAGAAAAACAATTCATCCAAAATGTCTTTGAGTTTGACGATCTGACTGCCGGTGAGATTGCCACCCACCGAACTGATCTGACCATTCTGTGGCAGGAAGAGAGCATGGAGGAGTGGGCTTCCACCATCCACAACAGCCGCCACACCCGGTACCCCGTGTGCGGAGAATCTGCAGACGATGTGGTGGGTATCCTCAATGCCAAAGACTACTTCCGTTTGACCGACCGGAGCCGGGAAACTGTGATGGAACAGGCGGTGGAGACTCCCTATTTCGTACCGGACAGCGTCAAGGCGGATGTACTGTTTCGCAACATGAAGGGCAGTTGTCATCCCTTAGCGGTGGTGCTGGACGAATATGGCGGCATGACGGGTATCGTCACCATCAATGATCTTGTGGAGCAGTTGGTGGGAGATCTGGGTGAGGAGGATGTATGCCGAAGCGATTTTCCCCTGATCGAGGCAGTGGATTCCGGCACCTGGAAGATCCGTGGAGAGGCGCCCCTGGAGGAGGTGGCCCAGGCACTTGGTGTCACGCTGCCCTGCGAGGACTTCGATACCTTTAACGGACTGATCTTCGGGGCCATGGCCACCATTCCTGAGGATGGAGCCACCATCGAGGTGGAGACTGCTGGCCTGGTGATCCGGATCACCGAGATCCGAAATCATCAAGTGGTGACCGCATTGGTTTGCCTGGCAGAGCCGCAGAACACAGAAAAGCCGGAACATAGAGATGAGCATGAGTAACCTGTCTTTAAAACCTGTCACCTAAAAAAAATCACAGAGCTGCAGAGGCACCGGAAGTATTCCCATACCAGACCGGGTTTATCGAAAGTGTTGCGGAATGTATGAAAGAGGCGGATCAGCTGGCGGCGTGGCATCCCATGTGTATCTATGACAAAGATAGCATAATGGGTTTTACCATGTACTGAATGATTCAGGAGCCGGCGTATACAAGACTTTGGTTCGACCGCTTGCTCATTGACAAGCAGCATCAAGGCAAAGGCTATGCAAAGCCTGCGGTCCAACTGATCCTACAGGAGATCCGCACCCACTATCCCAATGCAAATATTTATCTCAGCGTGTACGCAGAAAACCATCCGGCAATCGCTTTATATCGCTCCTTTGGATTTGCATTTACAGGCGAACTGGATACCAAAGGGGAAGAAATCATGATATATCGAAATGCCATCTGAGAAAGTAGTTGTATCCAATATAAGCAGTATGTTTCGAGTAAAGCACGATACTACGCTTCTATTCCCATAAGAATCAGGCATCCCTCTCCGCTTCTTCCGGAAAGGGATGCCTGTCTGTTTCAAAGTGATTCAACTCGTATGCCAATTCCCATGCTAATTGGAATCCGCAAAGGAAACTGTCCATAGATCGTTCTTCTGTGATTAGGTTCTGTGCGTCCATGATCCGCAACACCAGTTTTCTCTCTGGCTTTTCCAATCTCTCAATGAGTTGTTGGTGGCAAGTTTCAATTTCCTGCTCAGACTCTGCCATAGGCAGTGGCGTGTAAAATCTGTAGTAGAATTTTTTCAGGGCGTTGTTCATATACTCTACCTCCTTGCAGCAAGACAACATACCACAAGTTAGCGTGAAAAGCCACTGAAATATTTTTACTCCAACAAATGCCTTATCATCGGTTTTTGCAGACCATACACCGCAGTCCGTGGGCAGAAAACTTACCACCTTGCGAGAGCTGATGGTTTCCCAGCCCAATAAAGAATTAAGGCCTGTGGCGCTCCACAAACCCTAATTTCTCCCATACACGGCGTTAAGCCCCATAGGTTCACATTGTGTACCTATGGGGCTTAACCCTTGACTTTACGGGGTTTTTCCTTGGTGCGGATGAAGGGACTTGAACCCATATGGAGTTGCCCCCACTAGAACCTGAATCTAGCGCGTCTGCCAATTCCGCCACATCCGCATCTATGTAAACGCGGCGTACCGCGATTACGCTTTTGTGCACCCCGTTTTGCGGGGCGATTTATACTATACCACGGTCCGGGCGAAAATGCAAGCCCTTTTTTGAAATTTTTTCGTTTTTTCTGTCACGCAAAAGGGCCGCCCCGCGAAAACGCGGGGCGGCCCTGCCTTACTCCTGCAAAATCAGTCGCGGCTGCGGCCCACCAGGCGCAGCACAAACAGGAAGATATTGATAAAGTCCAGATACAGGTTCAGCGCACCGAAGATGGAGGCTTTGGCCGCCATCTCGCTGTTGCCGCCGAACGCGAAGTAGTAGTCCTTGAGTTTCTGGGTATCGTAGGCGGTCAGGCCCAAGAAGAGCACGATGCCCAAAGCGCTGTACAGCACGCCGGAGAAGCCAAAGCCAAACAGCATGCTGAAGATGCCTACCGCCAGCAGGGCGATCAGGCCAATGGAGAGCATCCGGCCCCAGCTGGTCAGATCCCGTTTGGTGAAGTGGCCATACACCGCCATCAGCCCGAAGTAGGCCGCGGCGGCCACAAAGGCCAGCGCCATGCTGCTCAGATCAAACAGGAAGAAGTACATGCTGAACACCAGGCCGTTCAACGCCGAATACACAAAGAACAGCATCCGGGCGGTGCCCACCTGCATGGCATGGATCCGGGCAGACAGGAACATGACCACGCCCAGTTCCGCGATGGTGATGAGCAGCAGGAACATGGTGCCGCCGCTCAACAGCAGATTGAAGGTCAGGCCGCTGGCGTAGCCCAGGAAGGCCACAACAGCCGTCAGGGCCAGGCCGCCAAACATCCACCCGAAGGTTTTGCTCACATAGTTATTCAGGGTCTCAACGCCGCCATACGCGTACTGGCGTTGCTCCTGCTCATACATATTGTTCATGATTCTCGCACCTCTCTTACATTCGCACCCAAAGGATGCGGGCTTGTATCGGTTGGGTCCACATATCCCGCGGAAGGGTTTTACGCCATTCTTTGGGCTATTGTCTATATTATACCCGGTTTGACGGGAAAAGCAAAAGGTTTATAATAAACAAAGCATGAACTTTTTATGAAGGAGGGGCCGCCGGGATGAGTCTTGGCCTGTATCTGCACATTCCCTACTGCCTGGCCCGCTGCCGGTACTGCGATTTTTACAGCCGGGGCGGCCAGAAAGAGGTGCCGGACGCCTACGTGGACGCGCTTGCCCGGGAAATGGCCCGCTGGGGCAACTGCGACTGTACCGCCCTGCGGCCGGACACCCTGTATTTCGGCGGGGGCACCCCCAGCCTGCTGCGGCCCGCGCAGGCGGCGCGTCTGGTGGATCAGGCCGCGCCGGCGCCGGAGGCGGAGGTCACCCTGGAGGCCAATCCGGAAACGGTGGACCCGGCCAGGCTGGAGGGGTTCCGCCGGGCGGGGATCAACCGATTGAGCCTGGGGGTCCAGACCGCCGACGACGACAGCCTGGCCCGGCTGGGCCGGCCCCACACCGCCGCCCAGAGCCGCCAGGCGTTGGCCTGGGCCCGCCAGGTGGGCTTTTCCAACATCAGCGGGGACATCATGCTGGCGCTGCCCCACTATACACGGGAGGAATTCGACCGGACGCTGGATCTGCTGGCACAGGGCGGCTGCACCCACATCTCGGCCTATCTGCTCAAGATCGAGCCGGGCACCGCCTTCGCCCGGCACACCCCGGAGGGTCTGCCTGATGCGGACGCGGCGGCGGAGTTTTACCTGTACGCGGTGGAACAGCTGGCGGCGGCGGGGTACCGGCAATACGAGATCAGCAACTTTGCCAAGCCCGGGTACGAAGGGCGGCATAATCTGCTGTACTGGGACTGCCAGGACTACCTGGGGCTGGGGCCCGCCGCCCACAGCTGCATGAACCGGCGGCGATTCTACTGGCCGGCGGACACCAGGGCCTTTGTGGAAGGGCGGTCCGCACCGGTACAGGACGGCGGCTGCGACGGCGAGGACTACATCATGCTGCGGCTGCGGCTGGCCGCGGGGCTGGACGAGGAAACACTGGCCCGGCGGTTCGGGGTGCGGCTGACCGAGCGGCAGCGGGCGTTCTGGCGGCGGTGCCAGGCGGCCGGTTACGCGGCGCCGGGGGACGGCGCGCTGCGGTTGACGCCGGCGGGCATGATCATCCAAAACAGCATCCTGGTGGAATTGCTGGGTTGAATGCCGGAGATTTTTTTGATTTCTCTCCCACAAAGAGACAAAATGTGCTATACTGGAAAGAACATGCGGCCATACGGCCGCAGGCGAGAGCGGAGGCGGATCTATGCAGGAAGACAAACGCGACACCGGCGCGCCCCTGGGCGGCGCGGTGCTTTCCAGCCAGCTGGCGCAGACCCTGGCGGAGGAGATACGCAGCGGCAGCTTTGCCCACGCTGCCCGGCTGCCCGCCGAGGTGGAACTGGCGGCCCGGATGGGGGTCAGCCGCACGGTGGTGCGGGACGCCCTGGGTGAACTGGAACGGGCCGGTTTTGTGGAACGGGTGCGGGGCATCGGCACGGTGATCCACCGGAACGTGGTGCATCTGCCCAACCGGCTGGATCAGAAGGTGGAATTTCTCTCGATGATCGCGGCGGCGGGGCACACCCCGCACACCGACCATGTGCGGGTGGACATTCTGCCCGCGGACGAGCCGCTGGCCCGGCTGCTGGAGATCGAGCCCGGGGCCCAGACGGTGCGGGTGTACAAGCGGGTGCTGGCGGACGCGAAACCGGTGATCTTCTGCATCGACTATTTTCCGCTGTCCATCTTCCGCGGCACAAGCCCGCTGCTGCTGGACATGACCGAACCGGTGTTCGACATGCTCAAGCGGGAGTGCGGCCAGGTGGTGACCAGCACCACCACCCGGGTACAGGCCGCCTACGGCGATCCGGCCATGCGCCGGCTGATGGAGCTTTCCTCCGGCGAGGCGCTGCTCTTGCTGGACGAAGTCAGCTATACGCGGCTGTGCCTGCCGGTCATGCGCAGCCTGGGTTACTACACCAATTTCTTTGATTTTTCGATCCTTCGAAAAAAATTCTGACGGCGGCCCCCGGGCCGAATCACCCTGGTACAGGAGGAATCAACACTATGCGTCATCTCATCAACCCTCTGGATTTTGCGCTGGACGAGCTGCACGATCTGCTGGACCTGGCCGACGACATTGCCGCCGCGCCGGAAAAGTACCAGGACGTATGCGCCCACAAAAAGCTGGCTACCCTGTTCTATGAGCCCAGCACCCGCACCCGCTTGAGTTTTGAGGCCGCCATGCTGAACCTGGGCGGCAGCGTGCTGGGCTTTTCCAGCGCCGATTCCTCCAGCGCCTCCAAGGGCGAAAGCGTGGCGGACACCATCCGGATGGTCAGCAGCTACGCGGACATCGCGGCCATGCGCCATCCCCGGGAGGGCGCGCCGCTGCGGGCCTCCATGTACTCCCGCATTCCGGTGATCAACGCGGGCGACGGCGGCCACGAGCATCCCACCCAGACCCTGACCGATCTGCTGACCATCCGCCGCCGCTGCGGCAAGCTGGACGGGCTGACCATCGGCCTGTGCGGCGATCTGAAGTTCGGGCGCACGGTGCACAGCCTGATCACCAGCATGGTGCGGTACCCGAATGTGAAGTTCGTGCTGATCAGCCCCAAGGAACTGCGGGTGCCGGATTACATCTACAACGACGTGCTCAAGCCCAGCGGCTGCCAGTATGTCAAGACCACCAGCCTGGAGGAGGCTATGCCCCAGCTGGATGTGCTGTACATGACCCGCATCCAGCGGGAGCGGTTTGCCGATCCCAACGAATACCGCCGCCTGAAGGACAGCTACATTCTGACCGAGGAAAAGATGGCGCTGGGCAAGCCCAGTCTGGCGGTGCTGCATCCCCTGCCCCGGGTGAACGAAATCGCCCTGGAGGTGGACGACGATCCCCGGGCCGCCTATTTTGAGCAGGCGCAGAATGGGGTGTATGTGCGGATGGCCCTGATCATGACCCTGCTGGGGCTGACCGGCAAGCCGCTGGCGGACAAGCCCGCCGACGCCGCCGAGCTGATGGAACTGCGCTGCCAGAATCCCCGCTGCATCACCGGCGTGGAGGAAGGGATCAAGCATCTGTTCCGCCGCGCCCCCAACGGAACCCTGCGCTGCATCTATTGCGAGCAGGAGGCCTGACCTTACACACAAAATCCCCCGCGTTCATCCGGACGCGGGGGATTTTCGACTTCTTTACTGGGGATTTCCGGTATGGGTGCGGCGCATACCACGGGGCACCCAGAAGCGGCGCAGCAGCGCCAGGCACAGCGCCCCCGCCAGAGTCCCCAGCAGCAGTGCCAGCGCATAGCCGGCGGCATTGCCCGCCAGCGGGAACACAAACACGCCGCCGTGGGGCGCGGGCAGGGTGCAGCCCCAGAACATGGACAGCGCCCCCGCCAGCGAACCGCCCAGGATGCAGGACGGGATCACCCGCAGCGGGTCGGCGGCGGCAAAGGGAACCGCCCCTTCGGTGATAAAGCACAGCCCCAACAGGTAGTTGATGGGGGCGATCCGCCTCTCCTGCTGGGTGAACAGCCAGGGAAAACAGGTAGCGCAGAGGGCCAGGATCAGCGGCGGCACCATGCCGCCCGCCATCACCGCGGCCATCATCTGGTAAGCCGCGCTGTTCAGCGGCAGGCCGGAGGCTACCGCTGTGGCCACCGCGCCAGTGGCGGCCACATAGGCCACCTTGTTGACCGGCCCGCCCATATCCACCGCCATCATGCCGCCCAGCACAGCGCCCAGCGCCATGCGGCTGACGCCGCTCATGGAGTTCAGCATCTGGCTGAGCCGGGCGCTGAAGCCGCCCACAAACGGATCCACCAGGCACATGAACACGCCTATGAACAACAATCCCGCGATGGGATAGATCAGGGTGGGTTTGATGCCCGCCATCCGATCGGGAAGATGGTCGCACAAGCGGCGCAGCCCCCGCATAAACAGCCCCGCCGCAAAGCCGGCCAGCACAGCCCCCACGAACCCGGAGGGCACGGCGGCGGTTCCACTGAAGAGGGTGTCAAAGGTAAGCCCGTTGGCGGATAACGCCCCGCCTACGAATCCCGGCATCAGGCCGGGGCGGTCGGCCAGGCTGCGGGCAATATACCCGGCCAAGACCGGCAGCATCAGGTCCATGGAAGCGCGGCCCAGCATGGTCAACAGGGCCGCAAAGGGGGTATTCTGGCCAAAGGTCGCCGCGCCCAGCCCCGGATCGTCAAACAGGTAGCCCAGCGCCAGCAGGATACCGCCCCCGATCACGAAGGGCAGCATGTGGGACACCCCTTCCATCAGGTGGCGGTAGATGGCGCGGGGCAGGCCGGCGGGCCGGATCAGCGGTTCCAGCGAAGAGCGCTTTTCTCCCGCCTGCAGAATCGGGGCGTGGCCGTCCAAAACGGTTTGGATCAGTTCTTCCGCCCGGTATACGCCATCCGCCACCGGCACCTGGAGCACCGGCTTACCGGAAAAGCGGCGGGTGTCCACGGCCCGGTCCACCGCCAGAATGATCCCGTCGGCGGCGGCGATCTCCTCCTCGGTCAGCCGGTTCTGCACGCCGCCGCTGCCCTGGGTCTCCACCTGGATGGAAACGCCCAGGTGCGCGGCGGCCTGTTCCAGCGCCTCCGCCGCCATATAGGTATGGGCGATACCGGTCGGGCAGGCGGTGACCGCCAGGATCCGGCAGCACCCCTGCGGCTTTTTCTCTTGGCCAAAGCGGGCCTGCTCCGCCCTGTCCACCGCCGCCAGAAAGGCTTCGGGGGTGGCGGCGCTGCGCAGCTCCTGCTGAAACTCCCGGTCCATGAGCAAACTCATCAGCCGGGACAAAATCTCCATATAGCTGGTGCCGTCTTCGGTGGCGGCGATCAGGAACAGCAGATCGGAGGGCTGGCCATCCATGGCGCCCCACTCCACCCCCCGGTTCAGGGTCATGACGGCCAAACCGGTACGCCGCACCGATTTTCCCCGCCCGTGGGGCACGGCAATTCCCTCCTGGATCGCGGTACTCACCTGTTCCTCCCGTTCCAGCACCGCCCGCCGGAACGCGTCCGGATCGGCCAGCAGGCCGTCCTGACGGATGAGCGCGATAAGCTGATCCAGTGCGTCCTGCTTATCCGCTACCGCCACATGCAGCCGCATCCGGCTGGCGCTGAGTAGATCGGTGATCCGCATAGATACCCCCTGTGTTGGCAAAAAAATAGGCAAAAGGCAGCCGGTTTTCCCTTGGGGAAAGATCGGCTGCCTCTATTGTATCATATTCGAACAGTGTCGTACAATGCCCAAACCCGGTCCGGAGCGGCGATCCCGGAAGAAAACGCGGTGGCGCTGCCCGCTGCCACCCCCAAACGGAGCGCGTCCTCCCAGCGTCCGGTGGTCAGCCAGCCGGCCAGGAAACCCGCCACCATGGAATCGCCCGCCCCCACCGAATTTCGCATCTCCCCTTCCGGCGCGGGGCAAAACCAGTCTTCACCATTCTCGGTGAGCAGCATGGCGCCCTCTTTTCCCAGGGATACCAGCACATTGGACGCCCCCTTTCGCTGCAGGACACGGGCCGCGGCCAGAATATCCTGCCGGCTGCGCAAAGAACGTCCCACCAAACCTTCCAGTTCCGGACGGTTGGGCTTGACCAGAAACGGCCGGGCTGTCAGCGCATGCAACAACACCTCGCCCTCCGCGTCCACCACCGCCCGCACCCCTCTGGCGGCCAGCGGCGCCAGCAGCTGCGCGTAGGTATCGGCGGGAAGCCCCGCCGGCAGGCTGCCCGCCAGCACTACCCAGTCCCCCGCTTTCCGGTCGGCCAGCCGTCCGGCCAGCTGCTCCATCTCGGCCGGCCCCAGCGCCGGGCCCCGGCCGTTGATCTCGGTCTCGCTGTCGGCCAGGATCTTCACATTGATGCGGGTTCTGCCGCCCCCGGCCCAAAGCAGTTCCGCCGGCAGACCTTCCTCGGCCAACTGCGCGGCCAGCATCCGCCCGGTATCCCCGGCGGCGAAGGCCAGCGCCTGCACCGGTTGGCCCAACCGGTCCAGCATGCGGGCCACATTCAGCCCCTTGCCGCCGGGCCGAACCGTTTCGGCGTCAGCCCGGTTGAGTCCGCCGGGTTGCAGCCGCTCCAGTGTTACCGTATAGTCCAGCGAGGGATTCAGGGTCACGGTACAGATCACAGGGCGCCGCCCCCTCTCTTCTCCTCGCGACGGCTTCCCCGCCAGAAACTGATCTTGAGGGTCAGCACGGCGGCCAGCAGGCACCAGGCGGCAAGATTGTCTCCCGGCACCACCATGCGCACCAGCACCACGACCACCAGCAGCACCAGCAGCACCATCTGGGTGGCCAGCACGGCCTGGTAGGAGACCCGGCCGATCTTCTGCTGTTCCGCCTCATCGCAGCTTTCGTACCATTCCTTATTGAACTTCAGATCCCGGATATCCCCTCGTTTTTCCGGATTGATCCGACGCACAAAGTTCACGATGCGGCCCTGCCCCAGAATTACCAGCGGCACGCTCACCACCACCAGAAGACCGCTCACCAAAAGGGAAAATCCGCCCGGCGCCATGGCAAAGGGCATCAGAAACAGCACCAGTATCTGCTGCACTTCCAGCAGATTGATCGCCGTATCGGCGGCCTGCAGGGCGGGCTCGGCCTGCTCCTCGTCGCCGGCGTCCAGGGCGGCAGCCAGCCGACCGGCCCGTTTCATAGTTCCGACCGCCGCCAGGCTGCACACCAGGATCGCCAGCACCTGCAGCGCCGGTGCGGCAAGGGCCATTCCGCCCTGTAGTTTGGCCAGCATGCCGGCCTCAATTCCATTCATTCCAAACCAGACCACACCGAATCCCAGCGCACCGCCCGCCAGCGCGCCGCCCAGAATGTACAGGAAAAATTTCAGACTTTTATTCATGGGTCTCCTCCCCTTCCAAAGAAAAAATCTCTTCCACCGGGACGCCAAATTCCCGGGCCATCCGCAGTGCCAGGGTAATGGAGGGGTTGTAGTCCCCCCGCTCGATCAGGCTCACCGTCTGGCGGGAAGCCCCGATCCGCTGCCCCAGTTCCTGCTGATTGATGCCCAAACGGGCCCTGTGTTCTTTCACGCGGTTTGCAAGCGGCAATTTCACCACTCCTTTTTTGGTAGCTGGCCGGCTTTTTGACAACTATATTTGTCATTATCAGTATAGCAATGACAAGAATATTTGTCAACCATTTTGACAAAAAAAGTTGTCATTTTCTTTCGGGCAGACAAAAGCAGGGCCCGCACCCCAAAGGGTGCGGGCCCTGCTTATATCGTATCTGGTATTCGGTTTACAGCTGCGCGCGGCTTGCGGGGCGCGAAGCGGCTTAGCCGAAATAACGCTCCAGCAGACCAGCCATGCCGCGGCCGTGACGAGCCTCGTCCTTGGCCATCTCGTGCACGGTGTCGTGGATGGCATCCAGGCCCAGCTCCTTGGCCTTCTTGGCCAGGTCCATCTTGCCGGAGCAGGCGCCGCACTCGGCGTCCACACGCATCTGCAGGTTGGTCTTGGTGCTGTCGGTCAGGACCTCGCCCAGCAGTTCGGCAAACTTGGCGGCATGCTCGGCCTCTTCGAAAGCGTAGCGCTTCCAGGCCTCGGCGATTTCGGGATAGCCCTCACGATCGGCCACACGGCTCATGGCCAGGTACATACCGACCTCGCTGCACTCGCCATTGAAGTTCATGCGCAGGCCTTCCACGATCTCCTCGGGAACGCCTTCCTTGGCGATGCCCACCACATGCTCGGTCACATAGGTGTTCTCCTTCTGCTCCACGAACTTATCCTTCGGGGCCTTGCAGACGGGGCAGAACTCGGGCGCAGCGCCCTCAGCGATATAACCACAAACGGTGCAAACAAACTTGGTCATTGTTGTTTCCTCCTAAAAATCATTTTGTGCATCGGTTCCATAAATAGGAACCGTTCCTTTTACGTGCTTATAATAGCACGAGAAAAGGGAAATGTCAAGAGAGTTTTTTGGTTTTTTGCTACTTTTTACAGAGCGCTATCGGGCATCCGTCTTAAACCCCAACCGGCTCAAAGCCGGCAGCAGCGCCGACAGACTGCCCGAAGTGGCGGCCCCCATGACTAAGCCTGAGAGGATCAGCACCGGCGCGTAGGCCAGAGCCAGATTGCTGGACAGGATCACGCTGGCGCCCAGCAACTGGCCCACGTTATGGGCCAGTGAACCGCTGACCGACAGAATAAACCAGGTGGGGCGGCGAGGCAGCCGGTACAGCACCGCCATCACTGCCAGGGACAGCAACCCGCCGCACAAAGACAGAAGCCCCGCCACCGCGCCCCGGGTCAGCAGTACGAAGAATGCCTTGAGCACCGCCAGGGTCAGCGCCGGGCCAAAGCCCATAAAGAACAGCGCGTACATGACCACGATGTTGGACAGGCCGATCTTGATGCCGGGCATCAGGCCCAGCAGAGGGGTGATGGTGGATTCCACAAAAGAAAGCGCCATGGCCAGTGCGAAGAGCAAACCGGACAGCGCTACCTGGCGGGTCTTTTGATTGCGCATGAAATGCCTCACTTTGTCGAATTGCTATTATAATAGGAAGAAGCGCCGCTAAGCGCTCTTCCGCTCTTTCATCTTACGGCAGGCAAAGCCCTGTGTCAAGGGCGCGGCCTGCAATATTCCGGACAGGCGGATCGTATTGTTTCTGTACAAGGACAAGTATAGATCCGGAAATTTTCGCAAATACTTCCGGTAAGTCCTTGCATTGTTTGCTGGAATAGTGTACCATATTTTCCATAGCGTTTATTTCGATAAAGGAGTAATGCCATTATGAAAAAACTGATTTGCCTGTCCCTGGCCGCGGCCCTGCTGGCCGTGTCTCTGGCCGCCTGCGGCAGCGATTCTTCTTCCTCCGCCCCGGCACAGGATTCCTCGGCTTCCGCGCCCGCGTCGGAATCCGCCCCGGCGTCCGCTTCCAGCGCCGCCTATAACCTGGGCGACATTGTGACCGCCATCGAGGCGGCCAATCCGGTGACCAATCCCCGTGATCTGGACGATTTCTCTTTGCAGAACGAGATCATGCTGAACATGGACAATGTGGCGGACTTTTCCGGCAAGAAGAGCAACGACAACGCCAACAGCGCGCTGATCCTGGCCATCCAGGCCCAGCCCGGCAAGGCCGAGGATGTGAAGACTGATCTGGAGAGCTACAAGAGCGGCCTGGTCAACGGCATGTACGCGGAGTTTGCCGAGAAGGAGGCCCAGGCCAAGGACGCCCGCATCGTGGTAAAGGGCGATTATGTGGTGCTGGTCATCGCCAACACCGAGGGCGCCAGCTATTCTGATATCGACACCGCGATCGACAGCGCTCTGAACTGACGGCCCGATCCGCCGCCTGAATCCAAGGCCCGACCGGCGCCAATCCCCGCAGATTGGCGCCGGTATTTTACCGTAAAACCAAACTTTCCGACCCTGTGAGGTGAATCCATTGGTATTCAGCACCGTATTGTTTTTGTTCCGGTTTCTGCCCATTGCGCTGCTGCTCTACTACCTGGCGCCGCCCAAGCTGAAGAACACGGTACTGTTCCTTTGCAGTCTGGTGTTCTATTCCTGGGGCGAGGTCAAATTCTTTCCCATCATGGTGGTGCTTATCCTGATCAACTACATCGCCGGCCTGGGGATAGAGCGGTTTGACCACAGCACCGCCGCGCGCAAGGGCTTTCTGCTCTTTGCCATTATCGGCAGTTTGTCCATGCTGGTGTTCTTCAAGTACACCAACTTCCTCATCACCAGCATCAACGCGCTGGCCGGGCTGGGGATCCCCACCATCGAGGGGGTATCGGTGCTGCCGCTGGGTATCAGTTTTTACACCTTCCAGACCATGAGTTACTCCATCGACGTATATCGCCGCGGGGTGCCCTCCGAACACAACATCATTGATTTCGGCGCCTATGTGGTCATGTTCCCGCAGCTGATCGCCGGCCCCATCGTGAAGTATCGGGATGTGGCCGAACGGCTGCACGTTTACAAGGGCCGGGTGACCATGGACCGGATCGAGGAGGGCGTGGCGCTGTTCATCTTCGGCCTGGCCAAGAAGGTGCTGCTGGCGGACACCATCAGCGCGTTGTGGCACGATGTGATCGGCACCTACAGCGGCACGGTGGAGACCGCCGCCGGCATCGGCATCCTGAACGCCTCCACCCCGCTGGTGTGGCTGGGGCTGATCGCCTACTCCTTCCAGCTGTATTTTGACTTCTCCGGCTATTCCATGATGGGCATCGGCATGGGCAAGATGCTGGGTTTTGATTTCCCGGACAACTTCAATCTGCCCTATATCTCCCGCAGCATCACCGAGTTCTGGCGGCGCTGGCACATCACCCTGTCCAGCTGGTTCCGGGAATATGTGTATATCCCGCTGGGCGGCAACCGGAAAGGTCTTGCCCGCCAGATCTTCAACCTGTTTGTGGTCTGGCTGCTCACCGGCATCTGGCACGGCGCCAACTGGAACTTCATTCTCTGGGGCCTGTACTACTTTGTGCTGCTGATCATCGAAAAGATCTTCCTGCTGAAATATCTGAAAAACGGCCGGATCTGGCCCCACATCTACACCCTGTTCCTTGTGGTGGTAGGCTGGGCACTGTTTGTGGGCAATGAGCCCGGTGTGGGTCTGGCCCCGCTGTTTACCAAACTGTTCATCCCCTCCGGCGGAGTGAGTTGCCTGTACTTCCTGCGCAACTATGGTGTGCTGCTGATCATCAGCGTTTTGTGCTGCACCCCGCTGCCGCTTCGGGTGTGGAAAAAGCTGCAGCCCATCAAATGGGTCCGTCTGACAGTGCTGGGCGTGCTGCTGCTGTTGAGTGTGGCCTATATCGTGGGGTCCACCAGCAGTCCGTTCCTGTATTTCAACTTCTAAGGGGGTGCGCCTGTGATGAAAAAACGCCTGAAACAACTGGGCGCGCTGCTGCGTGCCTACCCGGCGGCTATCTGCTTCCTGGTGTTTATCACCGGATTCATGGTGCTGGATATGTGCTGGCCCACCCGGGAATTCTCGGAACTGGAAAACACCATGCTGGACCGGAAACCCGCTTTCAGTTTCCAGGCCCTGTTCAGTAACCAGTGGACCGCCGACTACGGAGAGTATGTAAAGGACCAGATCGCCCTGCGGGACAGCTGGATCGATCTGCAGAGCCGCAGCGAGAGCCTGTTGCTGCAAAAAGCGGAGATCGGCGGCATTCTGATCGGCAAGGACCGGCAGCTGTTTACCGAAATGTTCACCCTGACCCGCACCGAGCAGCGAACCCTGCCCAACAACATCAGCGCGCTGGAGCAGTTTGCCCGGCGGCACGGGGACAAGGTAACGGTGCTGATCGCTCCGTCGGCCAGCGTGATCTACCCGGAAAAGCTGCCCTTCGCGGCGCCGATGCTGGACGAGGACGGCTGGCTGGACCAGATCTTCACGGCGGTGGAAACGGCCGGCGGCAATGTGCTGGATCTGCGGGAGCCTTTTATCCAGCACAAGGAGGAGTATATCTACTACCGCACCGACCATCACTGGACCACCTACGGGGCACAGCTGGCCTACGAGCAATTCTGCGCGCAGCAGGGGCTGACCCCCTTTGACGCCGAAGCCCACACCCGGGTGGATGTGCCGGAGTTTTTGGGCACCAGCTATTCCAAGAGCCGGTATTGGCACGCCAAGGCAGACGTGCTCTCCTACTATCCGCTGGACAACGAGATGACCATCTTTGATGTGACGGTGCCCGGCCAGCGCACCGTCAAGAGCACCGGCGGCCTGTACGACACCGCCAAGCTGGAGGTAGTGGACAAGTACGCCGTATTCCTGCACGGCAACAACGGCTACAGCGAGATCACCGGCGACGGCGAGGGGAGCATCCTTCTGGTGAAGGACAGCTACGGCAACAGCTTCGCGCCCTTCCTGACCGCGAACTACGCCAAAATCGGGGTAGTGGACCTGCGCAACTATCCCTACGGCATCGACGAACTGATCGAGAGCGAGGGTTACGACCAGGTGCTGATCCTCTACAACTTCCAGAGTTTCAAGTCAGATAGCTATCTGTACAACATCAACCGGGACCCGATCGAATAACCCTTGACACAGCGAACGGCCCGCCGCGGAGAAGTTCTCCGCGGCGGGCCGTTTTATGCTTTGTCAGCCCGTTTCGCCGGTGGGCTTCCGGATCAGCGAATAGGCGGGCACCGGCTGGTCCACCGGCATGGAATACCGCATCATGGCATGCGGGGTGGCCGTGATCTCCTCGCCGTGCTCATCCCACAGCCAGGCCGGGGCCAGCCGCAGCACCTGGCCGGTGGGGGTCAGGATCTCCAGCGGTTTGCCCGCTTCGATCCGGCCCCGCTGGGTACACTGGGCCACCCCGTCCTGCCAGGACTCCACCACCCCCACAAACTCCCATTCCCGGATATAGCCGCCCTGCCGGGTGTTCTGGCGGGCATGCTGCGGGCCGAAAAAGAAGCCGGGAGAATATCGCCGGTGGCTGATGCGGGTCAGTTCATCCAGCACCGGATCCGGGCATTGAAACTCGCCCGGCGAGGCCAGAAACGCATCCAGCGCCTGCCGATAGGCGCTGGTGACGCTGGCCACATAGTACAGGGTCTTGGCCCGGCCCTCGATCTTCAGGCTGTCGGCCCCGGCCTGGCAGACCAGGTCGATAAACGGGGCCATGCACAGATCGTCCGCGTTCAGAATATAGCTGCCGCCCTCGTCCTCCCCGATCTCCATGTATTGGCCAGGGCGTGTCTCCTCCACCAAATGGTATTTCCAGCGGCAGGGCTGGGCGCACTGGCCCCGGTTGGCGTCACGCCCGGTCAGGTACTGACTGAGCAGACACCGGCCGGACACGCTCATGCACATGGCCCCGTGTACGAACACCTCCAGTTCCAACTCCCGCGGCGTCTTGGCCCGGATGGCGGCGATGTCCTCAAGACTCAATTCCCGGGCCAGCACCACCCGCTTGGCCCCCATCTCAAAGGCGGCGGTGGCGGCGGCATGGTTGGTGATCCCCATCTGGGTGGAGAAATGCACCTCCACCTCCGGGGCCAGCCTTTGCACCATCCGCAGCACGCCCAGATCCGCCACAATGAACGCGTCCACGCCGGCGGCCCGGGCAGCGGCAATGGCCTCGGGCAACCGGTCCAGTTCCGCGTTGGTGGGCAGGGTGTTCAGGGTCAGGTAGACCCGCTTGCCCCGGGCATGGGCAAAGATGCAGCCCTCCTCCAGTTGGGCGGGGCTGAAATTGTCCGGCGCCGCCCGCATCCCGAATTCGGTCAGGGCCGCATAGACCGCGTCCGCCCCGTATCGGATGGCGTATTGCAGCCGTTCCAGGTCCCCGGCGGGGGCCAGCAGTTCTGGTGGATTCATGGTGGATCTCCTCCTCTGAAAGCGAAAAGCAGCCGGGCGGGGCCTGCGCCCTGCCCGGCTGACAGGTCCTGTTTACTGTACCGAAAAAGCCTTGCTCTTGTTGGCCTCATGCTCCGATACCGTCTTGCCGTAGTAGTAATTGCCGTTCTTGTCGGTCACAAAGAAGTAGTAGCCGTCGGCTATATACTGCTCATCCGGATACAAAGCGGCCTGGATCGCGTCGATGCCCGGGTTGGACACCGGCCCGGGGGTCAGCCCCTCCCGCTCATAGGTGTTGTAGGCAGCGTAGATCTCCGGCGGGATGTTGTCCCAGCCGCCGTAATAGGGCGCCACCCAGTTGTACAGGTAGTTGTTGTCGTCCTCCCGCTGGACGTAGCTGCTCACATTGCTCTCCAGCCGGGGATAGGGCGAGCCTTCGGCCAGGCGGTTGTGGAACACGGCCGACACCTTGGCGTCCTGGTCGTTGCCCGCCTCCTCCTGCACAAAGGAGGCCAGGGTGATGGCCTCGTGGAGGGTCATGCCCATCTCCTCGGCCCGCTGACGCATTTCCGGCGTGACCCGCTTGTCAAATTCCGCGTAGAAGGTGTTGACGTAGTTGTAGACCTCATCCTCCGCATAGAACTCATAGGTGTCGGGGAAGAGATACCCCTCACACTTCATAAAGATCGTGTTGTCATCCGGGATCTGGTTCCAGAATTCGTACTGGCTGAAGTCCCCGTTGTTGGCCACATCCAGGAATTCCTCGGCGGTGCAAAGGCCATTCTCCTCCATCAGCTGGGCAAACCGCAGCGCGGTGATCCCTTCCGGGAAGGTGACGGTCACGGTATCCCGCTTGACCGTTTCGCTCAACGCCTCGATGATCTCGTCGTAACTCATACCGGCGTGCAGGGTGAAATCTCCGTATTGCAGCCGACCGGCATTTTCCGTATAGCGCACATACAGCTGGAACAGTCGGGGGGTCTGAATGACCCCGGCCTCCTGCAGCGCACGGCCAATGGTCAGCGGGCCGCTGCCCTGATCGATGTGTACGGTCACCTCGTCGCCCGGCGTGTCACTGCCGTAGACCTCGTTCATGAGCCGGGCTCCGATCAGCCCTGCGACGATCAGAAGCGCGGCAAACACCAGGATCACGATCAGGCATCCCAAACGCCCTTTTTTCTTTTTCCGGGCACGGGGCTGGTACTGATCCTGCTCAAATTCCTGCGGCATAGGATGGGTCCTCCTGTGTATGGATTGATATCTGTCAGGCCTGGCCGGTCTCGTCCAGCATCAAGCCCATGTAACTCTCGCTCACTTCAAAGCTCTCCCCCAAAAAGCGGATCATGCCATAGTCGGCCGGGCGGCCCTCGGCGGGGAAGATGCTCTGGGCTGCCCCCAGGGTGATCTCGGCCTGGGTTGCGCCGGTCTTCTCCCGGGCCGCCTGCACCAGCAGTTCCGCCGCCCGGTCGCTGGTGGCGAACAGCTCGATAAAGCGCAGGCTGTCCCAATGGCGGAAAAACAGCCCGTAGCCGTCCGGGCTGGAGACCACCGTGACCCCCAGGCTGTACAGATCCCGCAGCACTTCCGTGAAGGAATCCTGGCCCAGCAGCACCGAATTGGGGGCGTACTTTTCCCGCATCTGCAGCAGCGAGCGCACAGTCACGGTGTCAAACTCGGCCGCGGCCCACAGATTGCGCCGCACTGGACGGATGAAGCTGCGCCGGGCAAACGCCCGCACAAAGTTCCGTTTCTCATAGAAGCCGAACAGGCCGGCACTGGCGGGGATGGTGACGATAAATCGGTTTCCAGCGGCGCGCAGCGTGTCGGCGGCATGCTCCATCAGCCCGGTCATGAGCCCCTTTCCCCGTGTTTGCGGGTCGGTGCAAAGGGCATAGAAATAGGCGCCCGGTTTGCCTTGCAGCGTGACCGGAACCGCACATAGCATTGCGGCAACAGGGCCGCCCTCCGGCTGGGCCACATAGACATTCTTCCACCCGGCGAACCGGGCTGCCATCATCTCGGTAAATTCCGCCCCGTCGCCAAACGAGGTCTGCATCAGACCGCATAAGGCCGGCAGATCCTCCGGCTGAGCAACTCGAAACATAAACTCTCTCCCTCCCCTGTTGGTTCACGCGCGGTGGCAAAGCCTGCCGCTCTGCCGGGGCGCGCGCCGCCCCGCGGTTTCTCACTCCTCGTCGTTGCGCATGGCCAGCCATTTGGGCTCCATCCGCACGGGATTGTAGGACAGTTTGGCCTTGCGCAGGCCCTCCTCCCCCACGTCATCCTCCCGGTTGATCCACTGGCAGCAGCCGCAGAAAGCACGGGCCATCTCCCGGTTGATGATGTTGTACGCGCCGGTCACGTCGTAGAGCGCCTTCTCCACATGGGTGTCAAACACCTTGCTGTTCAGTGCGCTGCCAAAGGAAAAGGCCACGATCCGCCCGCCGGCGGTGACATAGCCCCCTTTGAGACCCAACTCGCCATAGTGCTGGAACACCAGCTCGATCGCGCGGTGCTCGGCGGCAATGCCCGCATCGTCCCGGTTGTCGTACAGCTGGCACCACTCGTTGTTGAACTGGCGCACGGCGGGCAGCACGTCCGGTGTGAGGGGACGGAACTGCCAGTCCGGATTATCCCGCTCAAACCGGGAGCACAGATTGCGCTTTTTCTGGAACTTGCGGCCCGGCAGTTCGGCCAGTTCTTTGGCGTCGTAGATATAGTCGTAGTCATCCCGCACGTCCTCAAACCGGAACAGGCCCGGGAACCAGGCGCTCATGCGGGGGGCGGCGTCCGGCGGCACCGAGTAGATCACCAGTTTGCGGCCGGCGTCCCGGGCGTCCTGAAGGATGGCCTCCAGCACGGCCCTTTCGTCCCCGCTGCCGGCGGGATAGAGATAGTGGTAGGCGTTTTCACTCTCGCTGCGGGCAACCACCCAGTTGTCAAAGCGGGCGATTTGGGTGTGGTAGACGTGGCTCCACATAAACAGATTGACAAAGGAAAATTCGCAGCTGACATGGCCGCTCTGCCACAGAAGCGGCTGGGCCCATTGACCGTCCGCCGCTGCGACGGGATGAAATTCGATCATAACAAAGCCTCGACGGCGTTTCGCACGTCCTGTTGGATGGCCGGGATGGGGCGCATCTGTTCCCCCTGACTGCAGGGCACGGTGTGCCAGCCCAGGCGGGCCGCGCAATACTCTGCCGCCCGGCGGCTGCGCGCCAGATACTCCCGGTCCTTTTCGTGAATGTCTTTTTTGCTCTCGTCCCCCTGATAGCGCCCGGTCAGGAGCCGCTGGCTCACTGCCGGGTCCACCTGGAGATAGACAACCCCGTCCGGTGCGGGGATGCCCATATAGCGGTACTCAAAGGTGAACAGCCAGTCCAGGTAGTCGGGCCAGGCCTCCTCGGGCAGCTTGGAGCACTGGTGCACCGCGTTGGAGGTGGTATAGCGATCGGCTATCACCACCCCGCCGTCCCGGTAAAAGCCGCCCCAATCGGTCTTGAAGCTGGCATACCGGTCCACCGCGTAGAAGGCGGAGGCCGCGTAGGCGTTCACATCGTCTGGATGGGTGCCGAATTTGCCCGCCAGGTACATCTTCACCAAAGCGGAGGAATCGCTGGCGTAGTCCGGAAAGGTGATCGATTTGACCGGTATTCCCCGGCCGGCCAGATAGTCCGCCAGCAGGGCGGCCTGGGTAGCCTTTCCGCTGCCGTCCAGCCCTTCCAGCACGATCAGTTTTCCGCTCATGGGGCGCTCTCTCCGTTCAGCTCCGCCTTGATGCGGTTGTATTTGTCCCGCACCTCGGCGGCCCGGCCGCAGGTCATCTTGCCCTCCGGGCAGGGGCCGTGCGCGCAGGAAGGGCCTCCATTCTCAAACAGCGCAGGCGCCACAGCGTAGACCAGCCGGAACATCCGCTCGGCCAGTTCCCGGATCTCCCACTGGGCCCGGTTGCAGCACCGGTGCCGGAAGAAGTTGTTCAAACTGCGGGCGTTCATGGTGACGATCATCTTGGTGGTACAGGCGTTGGGCAGCACGAACCGGGCATCCTCAATGGCCATCTTCTCCGCCTTTTTGGCGGCCTCGGCCTCGCTGAGCCCCTGCTGCATCAGCCGGCGGATATGGCCGTCCTTGAGCAGGGCGGCGATGCGCCGATACTCGGCGGCCTGGCTGTCCATAGCCTGGGTGAAGGCGGCCAGCGCCTGTTCGTCCGCGGCCACCTCCGGCGGGGTGACGTATTCAAAGGCGTCCAGCCGCACATACCGCTGGCTCTGGACGCTGTAGCTGGCGATGCGATGCCGGGTGATCTGGGCCAGCAGACTGCGGGAAACTCCTTCAATGGCGAAGGTGAAACTCACATGTTCGGTGGGGCTCTCGTGGCCCATACCGGCCAGCATCCGCACAAAATCCCGGCTCTTCTCCGGGGTAAGGCCGGTCATCAGGGTGCCGATCTCCGCGTTGGAGTAGCAGAGTTTGGCGGCGGCGGCCACCACCCGTTCCGGGTCGGGGGTATGGGCGATCAGGGAAACGTTTACCATTTTGCGGTTCTCTCCTTGTGGGCCGGGTCATTCCACCCGCTGCATCGGGGCGTAATTGGCCATGGTTTTTTTCAGTCCCACCTTTTCAAACTGGACCTCCACCAGGCAGTCGCCGGACATGGGGGTCACCTTGACCACCCGGCCCCGGCCAAACACCTTGTGTTCCACCAGATCGCCCAGTTTATAGGCTGTGCCCCCGGCGGCCGGCGGCGGTGTAGCGGTGGCGGTCCAGCTGCCGCGGGGAGCGGGCTGGGCGGCCGGTTCCGGGGCGGACGGGCGCGCGGATGGGGTCCAGCCGCCGCGGGCGGGTGCGGATTGCGCGGTTCGGGACGCGGAGGGCGTCCATCCGGTGCGGGAGGCGGGCGCGACACTGGCGGCCACCTGGGATTTCCAGCCCGCGCCGTAACCGCCCAGATCGCTGCGGCCGGAATAGCCACTGACGCTGCCCTGGGAGGCCGGGGGGCGGCGGGCGTAGGGAGACTGCTCCCACTCCACCAGTTCCTCCGGGATCTCCTGCAAAAAGCGGCTGGGCGGATTGCGCCGGGTCATGCCGAAGATCATCCGGCTCTGGCTGCAGGACAGGTACAACTCTTTCCGGGCACGGGTGATGCCCACATAGCACAGGCGGCGCTCTTCTTCCAGGTCCTCGTCCGAATAGCGGCTCATATCGCCGGGAAAAACGCTCTCCTCCATGCCCACCAGGAACACCACATCAAACTCCAGCCCCTTGGCGGAGTGGAGGGTCATGAGCACCACGGTGTCGTTCTCTTCGTCGTAGCTGTCCAGGTCGCTGATCAGGGCCACCTCTTCCAGATAGCCAGCCAGACTGGCGTCCGGGCCCTTCTGATCCGCGTAGGTGCGCACGCTGGACACCAGCTGCCCCAGGTTCTCCAGACGGGTCTGGCCCTCCTCGCCCTGGGCTTTCAGCATGGTTTTATATCCGGTAAGTTCAATGATCTGGTTGGCAAACTGGTCCAGCGGCAGCGCATCGGCCGCCTCGGCCAGCTTGTCGTACAGTTCGCAGAAGCCCCGCAGCGCCCCGGACGCCCGGCCGAGCGCCGGATAGTCGGCGGCGTGGCGGCAGACCTCCAGCACGCTGCATCCCAGCCCGGCGGCGATCTCGGTGAGCTTGTCCACCGTGGTGCCGCCGATCTTGCGGGCAGGCTCGTTGATGATCCGTTTCAGCCGCAGATCATCCCGGGGATTGGCCAGGATGGTCATGTAGGACAGGATGTCCTTGACCTCCTTGCGGTCAAAGAAGCGCTGGCCGCCCACAATTTTATAGGGGATGCCCGCCCGGGCAAAATAGGTCTCGATGGGGCCGGACTGGGCGTTCATTCGATAGAGCACAGCGCAGTCCCGCAGGTGGCCGCCCGCCTGCAGATGTTTGGCGATGGTGCGGGCGATGTGCGCGGCCTCATCCTGTTCGTTCTCCGCCTGATAGGCGTGGATGGGCGCGCCCACTCCGTTTTCGGTCCAGAGGGTCTTGCCCTTGCGGCCCATATTGTGGTCGATGACCTCGTTGGCGGCCTGCAGAATGCGGGTGGTGGAGCGGTAGTTCTGCTCCAGCCGGATCACCTTGGCGCCGGGAAAATGCTGTTCAAAATTCAGGATGTTCTCGATGGTGGCGCCCCGGAACCGGTAGATGCTCTGGTCGTCGTCGCCCACCACGCAGATGTTGCCGCTGCCGCCAGCCAGCAGGCGCACCAGATGGAACTGAGCCACGCTGGTGTCCTGGTACTCGTCCACCAGCACATAACGGAACCGGTCCTGGTAATAGCGCAGCACCTCCGGTTCGGTCTGCAGCAGGCGCACCGTGTGGTAGATCAGATCGTCAAAATCCATGGCGCCGGCGTTTTTCAGCCGTTTGGCATAGGCCGCGTACAGTTTGGCCACCAGGCCGGCCTTGGTGTCGGCGGGGGCTTCCAGCGCCTCCTCCGGCGTGATCAGCTGGTCCTTCATCCGGCCGATCTGGGAGAGGGTGGTCTTGATCGGCAGGAACTTGTCATCCACCATCAATTCCTTGTAGAGCTCCTTCATGGCGCGCTCCTGATCGGAGGAATCGTAGATGGTGAAACTCTGGGGAAAGCCCAGCCGCCCGGCCTCCCGGCGCAGAATCCGCACACAGGCCGAATGGAAGGTAGAGGCGTTCACGTCGCCGCCCTCGGGCTCCCCCAGCATGGCGGCCAGACGCGCTTTCAGTTCTCCGGCGGCCTTGTTGGTAAAGGTAATGGCCAGCACGTTCCAGGGCCGGCAAGGCGACTGGGACAAGAGCGGATAGAGTTCCGCCGGCGCATCGGTGCCCATGACCACGGCGGTGCGCAGAGCGGTGAGTTCCGGTTCGGTGACCGGGCGGGGCAGCCAGTCGGATCCGTGCGCCTTGCCAAACCGGATGATGTTGGCGATCCGGTTGACCAGCACGGTGGTCTTGCCGCTGCCCGCGACGGCCAGGATCAGCAGCGGGCCCTGGGTAGTAAA
>CALXIA010000034.1 GCA_944388245.1 uncultured Gemmiger sp.
TGCGGATTTCTGCAGACCCTTCATCACGGATGCGCAAAATCGGTTTTATTGTTGTCCTTTTGCGGGGGTGCCTTTTGCGCACCGGCGGTTTTACCTGCCGTCAGCCCAGGGGGTATTTCACGGCCTCGTCGTACATGGCCAGGATGTTCTCGGTGGGGGCGTCCGCCTGGATGTGGTGGGCGCTGGCCAGGATGTAGCCGTCCGGACCCAGCCGGTCGATGGCGCTGCGCACCGCGGCCCGCACCTCGTCCGGGGTGCCGTGGGGCAGCAGCTGTTGGATGTCGATGCCGCCGTGGAAGCTCAGCCGCTTGCCGTACTCCGCCTTGATCTTGGCAAAGTCCATCCCCGCCGCCAGCGGCTGCAGGGGGTTCAGAATGTCGATGCCCGCGTCGGCCAGTTCTCCGATCAGCGGGTAGACCGCGCCGCAGCTGTGGTACATGACCTTCTTGCCATAGCTGTGGATCAGTTCGTTGAGCCGCACATGGCAGGGGCGTACCAGTTCCCGCCACAACTCCTTGGAGAAGAGCAGGCCGTTCTGGGCGGCCACGTCGTCGTAGGTGTACACCAGATCGTACTTGTCGCCCGCGGCCTCCATGCAGCGGCGGATGTACTCGCAGTAGAAGTCGGTCAGCCGGTTCATGATGCCGGAGGCGATGTCCGGGTCGGTGAGCATGTCCACCATGAACTGCTCCATGCCCCGCAGGCCCCAGGCGAATTCAAAGATGCCGCCGGTCTCCAGCTTGACGTAGTAGGTGTCGTGGGCGTCCCCGATCTTTTTGGACAGCCCCTCGTAGTCGTAGTGGTCCGGGTTGGGCCACCACTCGTAGTCGTCCAGCTCGCTGGCGTCCTCGATGTCGGCCAGCGGGAAGGAGGCGTACTCCTCATAGGTGCAGAAGCCGTTGTTCACCTTGCGGCGGTGGGTGCCCAGCCGGTCGTAGTAGGTGCCGTCCGGCATCTGGCGCAGCGCCGGGCCGATGTAGTCCGGCGCAAAGGCGCGGATGTCGCTGTGCAGCGCCTGCTGCACCGCCTCCGGGTCCCGGGTGCCGAAATGCTCGTACATCTTTTCCCATACCTCCGGCACAGCCCAGAAATCCAACGGGATGCGGTCAGGGATCTTGTGGTCCAGAGCGGTCAGCACGCGCTCGCGCGGGGTCATGCTCATGATACGCTGTCTCCTTTCTTCTCGGGGGCCGTTACCGGGCCTCTCGGTCCTCTTGGATCAGGATACGGATCGCGTCGCAGGCCATCTCGATGGTCTCGTCGTTCATGGAGGAATAGGCCATCACCGCGCCGGCCCGCACCCCGCGGATCGAGGCGATGACGAACAGGGCGGCGGTCTCCATCTCGCTGGCCATCACGCCGGCCTTGCGCCAGGCCTCCCAGCGCTCGTGCAGGCGGGCGCTGTTGGGCATGCTGTCCGGGTCGTGCTGGCCGTAGAAGGAGTCCTTGCACTGGGCGATGCCCTCCGCGAAATGGAAGCCCTTGGCCTTGGCGGCGCGGCTCAGCGCGTCCACCACATGCCGGTCGGCAATGGCGGGGTACTCGATGGGCACATAGTGCACGGTGGTGCCCTCGTCCCGCACCGAGCCGGTGATCACCACGCCGGACAGGCTCTCGTCAAAGCTGGCGTCGCACACCTTGCCGCAGGTGCCCACCCGGATGAAGCACTCGGCGCCGCAGTGGATCAGTTCTTCCACCGCGATGGCGGTGGAGGGGCAGCCCATGCCGGTGCTGGCCACCGTGACCTTCTCGCCCAGCAAAGTGCCGGTCCAGACCTTGTGTTCCCGGTTGTGGGCCACCAGCTTGGGATCGTCAAAATGGCGGGCGATGATGTCGGTGCGGAAGGGGTCGCCGGGCAGCAGCACGTAGCGGCCCACATCCCCTTTCTTGCACTTGATGTGGTACTGACGGCCCTCGTCGTCCAGAACTTCCTTGCTTTGAATGTACATGGCAGGTCACTCCTTTTTGTTGTATCGACAGGTTTATGCGGTTTCAGAAGGATGAGCGGGCCTGGCCAGCGCGGCGAAGCCCAGCGACGCGGCCAGGGTCAGCGCCAGCACCAGCATGGTGTAGGGATAGGCCATCCCCATGCCTAGCGCGGTGAAGAGCGGGCCGGTGATCAGGGGGTTCACCGTGTCCGACCCGCCGCTGACCACCGCCACGGCGGCGGCGGCCAGGCTGGCATGGCTGGGCTTGAGCCCGGTGGCCAGGGTCACGATCACGCTGAACAGCACCCCCAGAAAGAAGCCCGCCACCGCCAGACCCAGGAAGAACACCGCCGGCTGCTGCAGCCAGACCGCCAAAGCCAGGGCCACCAGGGCGATGACGCAGTTGCCGATCAGCACCCGGATGGGCGCCACCCGGCGCAGCACCGTGGTGAAACACAGGGATCCGGCCATGCTGGCCAGGTTGTAGACGGTGAGCAGGTTGGCGGAGAGGGCCGCCGGCAGGGCCAGCCCCTCGGCAAAGGTGGCGGTGTACAGGTTGATGGTGTTGACCACCGCGCTGTAGGCAAAGCAGATCACCGCGAAGAGGACGATCCCCAGCCAGCGCACCCGCAGCCGGATGGCGTGGGCGGTGTGGCCGCCGTCGGTGGCCAGATGGCTCATCTCGGGCAGCTTCATGAAGGGCAGCACCAGCAGCATCACCAGCGCCAGCGCCGCAAAGACGTAGTAGCTCACATAGAAGGGCAGGTCCACCGCCAGCGCCACGCTCATGATGAGCGGGGGCAGAAAACACCCCGCCCCGAACAGCGCCTGCCCGGCGCTGAGCATGCTGGCGTAGCTGTGGGGGTAGACGGCGCTCAGGATCACCGGGCAGGCCGCGTCCTGGCTGCCCATGCCCGCGCCGCCCAGAAAGGCCAGCGCCAGGCCCACAAAGTAGTTGTGGGTCAGCGGGATGCCGCCCAGAAAGGCCAGCAGCAGGGCCGAGCCCAGCAGCAGGCTGGTGCGCACCCCGAACCGCTCGGTGATCCAGCCGGTCAGGAAGACGGTGCTCATGCGGCCCAGCGCGTAGGCCGACTGAATGGCCGCCACCTGGGCCATGCTGACCCCGAAGTGGTCCATCAGATGGGACATGCTGCTGCCCACCAGGATGCAGGCGGCGCCGGTGAGAAGATAGAGGGCGAAGGCCTCAAAGGCCGCCGCCCGGTACTGGGGCCGGGCCATGGCTCAAACGCAGCGGGCCCGGATCGCGGCCACCGCTTCTTCCAGGGTGATCACGTCCTCGCCCACCCCCAGGGTGTGGCATACCCGGCTCACGTAGGGCTGTTTGAGCATGGCCTGCTCCAGCGCGGGGAAGTTCCAGAACACCTCCCGCGGGGTGCCGCTGGTGACCACCTTCTTGTTGGCCATCACGATGACCCGCTCAAAGTTGGCCACCACAAACTCCATGTCGTGGGAGATGGTGATCACCGTCTTGCCCTGCTCGTGCAGTTCCTTCAGGATCCTGCCCAGCCGGATGTTGCCCTCCAGGTCCTGGCCGGCGGTGGGCTCGTCAAAGATCATCACCTCGGTGTTCATGGCGATGATCGCCGCGATGGTCACAAACTTGCGGGTGGACAGGGGCAGGTTGTAGGGGTTCTCCTCCCGGAAGGGCTCCATGCCGGTGATCTCCAGGGCGTAGTCCACCTGCTTTTTCACAGTCTCCTCGTCCAGACCCATCATCTTGGGGCCAAACTCCACCTCGCCCAGCACGGTGGAGTGGAAGATCTGATCGTCCGGGTTCTGGAACACATACCCCACCACCCGGGATACCTGCGCGGTGGTGTAGTCCTTGGTGTTCATCTCCCCGATGACCACATCCCCCTTGCTGGGGCGGTGCAGGCCGTTGAGCATCTTGACCGTGGTGGTCTTGCCGGCGCCGTTCTGGCCCACGATGGCCAGGTTCTCGCCCTTCTCCACCTGGATGTTGATGTTGTCCACGGCCAAAAACCCGCCGGGATATTCAAAACTCACATCCCGCATCTCAATGTATGCCATGGCTCACTTGCCCCCTTTCCGGATCGCTTCCCCGATCACTTCGCAGGCCTGCGCCTCGGTGACCGGAATGTACCGCAGCGGCACGCCGCTCTCCACCAGGCGATTGCCCAGAATGGCCATCTGGGGCAGCTGCACCCCTTCCTTTTCCAGCGACATATCGGTCAGCACCTTGGCGGTGGCGTCCTTGCGGATCAGCCGGCCGTCCTTGAGCACCAGCACCTCGTCGGCGTACTCGGCCACCAGGTCGATCTTGTGTTCCACCAGGATCACCGTCTTTTTCTCTTTTTTCATCTCCTCGATGATCTTGAACACGCTCTCGGTGCCCTCCGGGTCCAGCTGGCTGGTGGGCTCGTCGATGACCAGGATGTCCGGCTTGAGCACGATCACCGAGGCCAGCGCCACCCGCTGCATCTGGCCGCCGCTCAACTCAAAGGGGTTCTTTTCGGCCAGCTGCAGGATGTTGGTCATCTTCATGACCTCCACCACCCGCTCCTCGATCTCCTCCGGCGGCACGCCGAAGTTCTCCAGCCCAAAGGCCACCTCCTCGAACAGGGTGTCCTTCACGCCGCTGATCTGGTTGAAGGGGTTCTGGAACACATAGCCGATCTTCAGCGACAGCTCGCCGGGGCCGTAGTCCACGGTGGGCTTGCCGTCCACCAGCACCTGGCCCTGCAGCTCGCCCTTGTAAAAGCTGGGGGCAAAGCCCCGGATCAGAGAGCACAGGGTGGTCTTGCCGGAGCCGTTCTCCCCGATCACGCCGTAGAACTTGCCGCCCTCCAGCGTGAAACTCATATCCCGGATGACCGGCTCGTCGGTCAGGGGATAGGAATAGGTCACGTTTTTGAATTCGATCACAACACCCATACGACGATCCTCCCGACGATCACGGCCAGGGTCACCACGATGGCGATGCCGCCGGCCAGCGGTTCTTTCCCGGATTTTTTCAGCTCGAACAGGCTGGTCTTGGGGCCGTTCACGTCAAAGCCCTTGGATTCCAGGGTGAGCACCCGTTCCTCCGAACTGGTGATGGCGCCCACGATCAGGGGCACCAGCGAGGGGAAGAACGCCTTGGCGCGCACGATCATGTTGCCCTCGGTCTCCACGCCGCGGGCCCGCTGGGCGTTCATGATGGTGCGGCTGTTCTTGCCCAGCACGTCGATCATCTGCAGGCTGCTGATGAACACATAGGCAGCCTTGTAGTTCATGCCGGAATCCTCCAGCGCCCGGGTGAATTCTTTGTTTTCGGTGGTCTGGAACAGCCACACGAACATGCCCGCGATATTCAGGATGGAGAAGCTCAGGCTCAGCCCGCTTTTGAGACCGGCCTGGTAGATGCGCAGAAAGCCCAGCTGCCAGACCACCTTTTCGCTGGGGATCAGCAGCGCCTGCACCACCAGGATCAGCGCGGCGATGAACAGCACCGCCCGGAAAGCGTGCACGAATCGTTTCCACACGCCGCTGGCGGCGCTCAGGATGGGAACGACGAAGAACCAGGGGATCAGAAACAGCGGGTAATCGCCCTCGCCCACCCCGATGCTGCCCAGCACGAAGGAGCACACCGCGTACAGGCACAGGATCAGGAACTTGCAGGAGGGGTACAGCGCCGCGATGGGATTCGTTTTGTGAAGCTGCAGCTTCTCTCTCCACATAAGTACGTCACCTCTCTTGATGAAAGTGCCGCCCCCCGCGGGAGGCGGCATCGTGTAGGGCCGGCTTTACTTGCCGGTCTTGGCGGGCTTCTTGATGTAGTTCTCGCCGCAGCCGAACTTGACCAGGGTGCGGGCCGGGATCACCCGGATGACCAGGTAGCCGATCAGGAAGGAGATCACCCGGTCCACCACGGTCCAGATGCCCTCGGTGCCGATCACGGCCGCCCAGATATTGGCGCCCGCCGCCATGGCCGCCGCAGTGATCAGGGAGGTGCCGGAACCGGTCACGCCGCCGTAGACCAGCACCACGATGGGGGCGGAGCTGGCGATGGAGACGAAGGCCATCAGCACCATGGAGATCAGCCACTTCCACCAGGTGCTGAACATCTTGCCCCGGGACAGGAAACCGGTGACCAGGCCGGCCAGGATGTTGACCGGGATGAAGGCGAAGTTGACCGGGTTGGCGATACCGGTGACCACGTTGGTCAGGCCGCCGGCCACGGCGCCCACCCAGGGCCCGCACAGCATGCCGGCAAAGATGGTGCCGATGGTGTCCAGGTACATGGGCAGCTTCAGCAGGGAGGCCAGCTGGCCGCCCACGAAGTTGACCGCCACCGCGATGGGGATGATCAGGATCGCCAGCATGGAAAAATCGCTCTTGATGGAATGTTTCTTCTCGTTCATGATGTTCCTCCTTACATAAGTGGGTGAATAAACGGACAAAAGCGTGCGCAGCGGCCACGGTCCGCCGCCCGGGCCGCCCCGGGGGTTGGTACGCGGAAACCTTTGCTTTTAGTATACTATGATTTTATCAACGTGACAAGATTTTGTTAAAATGTACACATTTTTTGTAGATATAGTAAAATTCATGCGAGCAATGATGGCGATATTGCATAATAAAATCGGAAATTATGCCAGTTGTTGTTTTTGAAAATTGTGCGATATAGATAGAAATAAAAAGCGGTATTCCATTGACCGAAAATAGAATGTATAATATAATAAAAAGTTAAAATCAAATAAAGGAGGCATCCCCCATGGACAAGCGCAAGATCATTATTGACACCGACTGCGGATCGGACGACGCCATGGCCATCGCCATGGCGCTGAACGACGAGCGGTATGAGATCCTGTTCTTCACCACCGTATCGGGCAATGTGCACGCCCACCAGGCCGCCCGCAACACCCTGACCACCATCGAGCACGCCGGCACCTACGAGCCGCCGGTGTACATAGGCTGCACCGAGATGCTGCTCAAGAAGCTGGAATACGCCTACGAGACCCACGGCCAGGACGGCATGGGGGATATCGGCCTGGCGCCGAAACGGCTGACGGTGACCCCGGGCAACGGGGTGATCAAGATCCTGGAAGCGCTGCAGGCCCATGCGCCCGGCACCATCGACATCATCACCCTGGGCACCCTGACCAACATCGCCCTGGCCATGCGGCTGGCGCCGGATACCATGCGCCGGGTGGGCCGCATCGTGAGCATGGGCACCGCGGGGCTGGGCGCCGGCAACGTGAGCCCGGTGGCCGAGTTCAACATCTGGCAGGACGCCGAGGCCGCCCGGATCGTTACCGAGTTCGGCGTGCCGCTGGTCTATGTGGGCTGGGACGCCTGCCTGGGCGAGGCCATGCTGGGGCCGGACGATCTGAAGCGTCTGACCGAGAGCGGCCCGCTGGGCCGGTTCGCGGTGCAGTGCAACCGCCAGCTCATGGAGCTGAACGAGGCGCGCTTTGGTTACCCCTGCCTGGACATGGCCGATCCGGCCGCCATGGCCGCCGCCCTGGAACCGGACTGCATCGCGGTGTGCGACCCCTACTACTGCCAGGTGGACACCTCCAACGGCCCCAGCTACGGCGGGGTGCTGGTGGACACCTACCACTTCAGCGGCAAGGAGCCCAACGCGGCCATCTGCAGCAAGCTGCACGCCGACCGGTTCAAAGCCTACCTGTTCCGCACCCTGCGGGCCTGAACCCATTGTGAAAGGAGCGTTACCGCCATGCAATCCATCCTGTTTGTCTCCCACTGCATCCTGAACACCGCCGCCAAGGTGGTGCTGTACAACCAGGCCGAGATCGACGCCGAAGAACAGCTGCGCCGCCGCTTTCTGGCCCGCGCGCTGGAACAGGGGGTGCAGATCATCCAGCTGCCCTGCCCGGAGTTCACCCTGTATGGGGCGCGCCGCTGGGGCCATGTGAGCGACCAGTTCGACAACCCCTTCTTCCGGGACCATTGCCGCCGCATCCTGGAACCGGTGCTGCAGCAGATGGAGGAATACCTGGCCTGCGGGGACCGCTTTGAGGTGTTGGGGGTCGTGGGGGTGGACGGCAGCCCCAGTTGTGGGGTAGACTATACCTGTACCGCCGACTGGTACGGCTCCTTTGATGGCCGCACCGGCCTGGAGGACACCCTGGCCGACTGCCGCCTGGTGCGGCGGCCGGGGGTGTTCATGCGGGTGCTGGGCGAGATGCTCGCCCAGCGCGGCTGGCAGGACCGGGTGCGGGTGCGCTCCCTCTACGCGCCGGAGCCGGACAAGTGCCTGAGCCTGCTGCCCGGCAAAGATTGAACGATATCCACAAGAATGAAATCGTTTCTTTGCATTTATTGTAGCATGTGCCCAAGGCGCAAAAAATGCCAATTGTCATGTATTCTGCGAAAAGCGTGTGTGCATTATGGACAAATATTTATTGGACTGCTTGGACAAAGTGCTTGCCGGCATCTTTTCTCCCGCCGGCTGGAGCGGCGGCGCGGAGCGGGAACTGGCCGAACTGACCGACCACGGCTGCGCGCTGCATGAACTGGAAAGCGGCACGCCGTTCATCCAATGCGACTTTCCGGCCCGCACCGTCTGGGTGCTGATGCGGGGCGGCACCCAGGTGATCTGCTACAACCGCCGGGGCTCCTGCAGCGTGCAGGACGCGCCGGAAAAGCCCCAGATGTTCGGTTTGATGGAACAGATCAGCGGCTATCTGGCCTATACCGCCACGGTGGAGACCACCCGTCCCAGCCTGCTGCTGAGCATCCCGGCGCCGCTGATGATGGACGCGCTGGAGGTGAGCGTGCCGCTGCTGCGGCTGGCGCTCACCGATCTGTGCGCTTTGGCGGAGCGGGCCATGAACCGCACCGAGTACCAGGCGCTGCACCGCCCGCGGGACAATCTGGCGATCTTTCTGCACTACAGCTGCCGGGAGGCCAAGCAGTTTCCCCTCGTGATCCGGATCACCCGGCGGGAGATGGCCGAGCAGCTGCATCTGCATCTGCGCAGCCTGTACCGGTATCTGGACGACCTGAAGCTGGACGGGCTGTGCAGCGTGGTGCACGGCCATATCACCATCACCCGGGAGCAGGCCGACCTGCTGGCGGCCTACTGCCAGGGGCTTTGAGCAAAGGAGGCGCAACTGCCATGAAGATTCTCTGTGTGGGTTCGCTGAACATCGACCGGGTGTATCAGGTGCCCCATTTTGTGCAGGCCGGGGAGACCTTGGCCTGCGCCGGATTTTCCCAGGCGCCGGGGGGCAAAGGGCTGAACCAGACCGTGGCCCTGGCCCGGGCGGGCGCTTCGGTGCGCCACGCCGGCGCGGTGGGGGAGGACGGCGGGCTGCTGCGGCAGACGCTGCGGGACGCCGGGGTGGACGACGGCCTGCTGGCCCAAAGCGCCCAGCCCACCGGCCACGCCATCATCCAGGTGGACCCCAGCGGCCAGAACTGCATCCTGGTGAGCGCCGGGGCCAACGGCACGCTGGAGCGGGACTACCTCGCCGCCCTGCTGGACGGCTGCGAGCCCGGGGATATCCTGCTGGCCCAGAACGAGACCAACGAGCTGCCCTGGCTGCTGCGGGAGGGCCGCCGCCGTCAGCTGACGGTGGCCTTCAATCCCTCCCCCATCACCCCGGAACTGCCGGGCTATCCGCTGGACTGTGTGGATATCCTGATCCTGAACGAGATCGAGGGGGCCGCCCTCTCCGGCGAGAGCGATCCCACCCGCATGCCGGCGGCGCTGCGGGCGGCGTATCCCCGGGCCCGGGTGATGCTGACCCTGGGCGGGGACGGCTGCGTCTACACCGACCAACGCGAGACCGTCCGCCAGGGCATCTTCCCGGTCAAAGCGGTGGACACCACCGCCGCCGGGGACACCTTCACCGGGTATTTCCTGGCCTGGCTGGCCGAGGGAAAGCCGGTTGCCCAGGCACTGCGGGCCGCGTCCGCGGCGGCGGCGCTGGCGGTCTCCCGCCCGGGGGCGGTGCCCAGCATTCCCGCCCGGCGGCAGGTGCTGGATTTTCTGTGCAAAAATTGACGGTCCTGTGGTATAATGCGGGGGAGAGGGCCCGGCGGCCCTCTTCCCCGCGTTTTTTCGCCCCATCGACCGGCAAGGAGGCCCCATGACCCGTGATCTCACCCAGGGCAGCGTGCGCCGCGCCCTGATCCTGTTCAGCCTGCCCATCATGGCGGGCAACCTGCTGCAGCAATTCTATAATGTGGCCGACACCCTGATCGTCAGCCGCTGGCTGGGCCCCACCGCCCTGGCGGCGGTGGGCTCCTCCGGCAGCCTGATGGTGCTGCTCACCAGCGTGCTGCTGGGGCTGTGCATGGGCAGCGGGGTGGTGTTCAGCCAGCTGTACGGCGCCGGCAACGCCGACGACCTGCGCCGGGCCGCCTGCAACGCCTTCGGGCTGATCGCCGCGCTGAGCCTGGCCCTCACCGCGCTGGCCTCGCTGTTTCTGCGGCCGATCCTGCTCTGGCTCAACACCCCCGCCGAGGCCCTGCCCGACGCCATGGCCTACATGCGGGTGATCCTGCTGGGGATGCCGGCGGCCTTTGGCTTCAACTTCGGCGCGGCGGTGCTGCGGGCGGTGGGCAACTCGGTGGCGCCGCTGCTCATCACGGTGGCGGCGGCGCTGGGCAACGTAGGGCTGGACCTGGCCTTTGTGGTGGGGCTGGGCCGGGGCACGGCCGGGGCCGCCGAGGCCACCGTGCTCTGCCAGTACGGCTCGGCGGTGCTGGCAATGGGCCTTCTGCTGGTCACGGTGCCCGGGCTGCGCCCCCGCCGGGAGGACTGGCGGCCCGACGGGGTGCTGCTGCGCCGGCTGGGCCGCAGTTCGGTGCTCACCAGCGCCCAGCAGTCGGTGATGAACTTTGGCATCCTGCTGGTGCAGGGGCTGGTGAACAGCTTCGGGGTCACGGTGATGGCGGCCTTTGCCGCCGCTGGCAAGATCGACAGCTTCGCCATGATGCCCGCCACCGATTTCGGCAACGGGTTCGGCACCTTTATCGCCCAGAACGCCGGCGCCGCCCGGGCCGACCGCATCCGCCAGGGCATCAAGGAGGGCATCCGGATCACCGCCTGTTTCTGCGCGGTCATCTCGGCAGGGGTGGTGCTCCTGGCGCCCCGGCTCATGCAGATCTTCATCGACCCGGCCGAGACCGACATCATCGCGGTGGGGGTGCAGTACCTGCGCATCGAGGGCGCCTGCTACGCGGGCATCGGGGTGCTGATGCTGCTGTACGGGCTTTACCGGGGGCTGGAACAGGCCCAGATGTCCATTCTGCTGTCGGCTGTCTCGCTGGGCACCCGGGTGGCGCTGGCCTACCTGCTGGCCCCCATCCCGGCCATCGGCCTGCCGGGCATCTGGTGGGCGGTGCCCATCGGCTGGCTGCTGGCCGACACGGTGGGCCTGGTCTATTTCGCGCGCCGCCGCGCCCGCCTGCTGCCGCCGAAGGAGTGAACCCGTCCCGCCGCCCCTTGATTTTGGGGCGGCGTTTTGTTATAATTTGCACGTTACCATACGGGCCATTAGCTCAGCTGGTCAGAGCCGGCGGCTCATAACCGCTTGGTCCCGGGTTCAAGTCCTGGATGGCCCACCATACACGGCATTGGACGAACCCCCTCGGGTTTGTCGGATGCAACGGCCTGGGGCCGCCCCGCGTTTTCGCGGGGCGGCCCCCTTTTCTGTTGGGGGAGATTGCGGTATAATGGGGAAAACGGCGGGCGGCAGCCCGGCGAAAAGGGGGAACAGGCGTATGAAGAGGATGCTGGCGCTGGCGGCAATACTGGCGCTGCTGCTGACGGCCTGCGGCGTGGAGATCACGTCGGTGGGGCTGCCGGTACAGCTGCGGCTGGAAAAGGGGCAGACCGGCCCGCTGACGGTGGAATACGGCGCCGGGGAGGACGCCACCGAGGAGGAGATCGCCAAGGCGGCGGCCAAGCTGACCCTGGTGTGGAGCAGTTCGGACGAGACGGTGGCCACGGTGGACCAGACCGGGCTGGTGACGGCGGTGGGCGGCGGCGAAGCCGAGATCACCGCGGCGGTGGAGGACGGTGAACTCTCCGCCGTCTGCGCGGTGCGGGTGGCCGTCCCCGCCGAGGGGGTGACCGTGCCCAAGACCCTGGACCTTGTGGTCAACGGCGAGGCGAGCGGGGCGCTGAAAGCGGCCCCCGCGCCCCAGGACGCCACCGAGGTGGCCTTTACCTACGAGAGCGCCGACCCCGCGATCGCCACGGTGGACGAGAAGGGCACCGTGACGGCGGTGGCCAACGGGGAGACCGAGATCACCACCACCCTGACCCAGACCGGGGCCGAGGGGGAGCCGGACACGGTGCGGACCGGGACCACCCGCGTGGTGGTCACCACCCAGGTCGAGAGCCTGACCTTCGATAAGGGCGAAGGCGCGCTGACCATCGGCAACTCGACCACCATGAAGGTGTCGGTGCTGCCGGAGACCGCCAGCAACCAGACCGTCACCTGGAAGTCCAGCGACGAGAGCGTGGCGACGGTGGACGAAAAGGGCACGGTCAAGGCGGTCAAGGTGGGCACAGCGACCATCACCGCGTCGATCGGGGACGTGTCGGCCAGCTACGCGCTGACGGTGCGGGACGTGGTCTGCACCTACTGCGGGCAGACCGGGCACGCCGCCGGCAGCTGCCCGACCAAAGCGGCGGATGAACAGGCCGCGGCGCAGGCTGCCGCGCAGGCCGCTGCCCAGGCGGCCCAGCAGGCCGCCCAACAGCAGCAGGCCCAGCAACCGGCCCCCGCGCCCCAGCCGAGCGGTGGGAGCGGCAGTGCTGGTGGCGACATGGGAATCGGTAGCGATTGGGGCAATCAGGTCGTCACCGGCGGGGGGAATGGCACCTTCGGAGAAGGCGGAGATGTAATTCTCGGCTAAAGATAAGATGGCAAAGATATGGGGGACGGTTCCTGTTCACAGGCCAAAAGCAGAACAAGGGGGACGGCGCGGCCAATGGCCGCGCCGTCCTTCCCTTTTGCGCAAACGCCCGCCGCGCGGGGCTTTTTGGACGCCTTCGCGCATAGGATGCCCTCATGGGACAGGGAGAGGGGGGCCGGGATGAAAGGAAGAACGATCTGGCGGGCGGTCCAGTGGCTGGCGGGGCTGACGGCGCTGGCCGCCCTGGGGATCCTGCTTCGGAACGGGGCCGGCCGCGGCCAGAGCGAACGGGTCTTTGCCAGGATGCGGCAGTACCGGCCCGCGGCCGCCGCGGCGGTGACGACGCCGGCCCCGTCGCCTGCAGAAACGGCCGCCCCCACGCCGCCGCCGATCGACTTCGCGGCGCTGCGGCAGACCTGGCCGGACGTGGTCGCCTGGATCCAGTGGCCGCTGATGGGGCTGGATCTGCCCATAGTGCAGGGCGATACCAACGAAACCTATCTGCGGGCTTTGCCCGACGGCAGCTGGAGCAACGGCGGCAGCCTGTTTCTGGAGGCGAACAGCGAAAGCGTTCTGGACTGGCACGCCATCGTCTACGGCCACAATATGCAGGACGGGTCCATGTTCGGCCAGCTCAAGCGCTGGCTGGAGGAGGACTTTTACCGGGAGCATCGGGACGAGGCGTTTTTTCTGCTCTACACGCCCGAGGGGGTCTGGCGGTACGATCTGTTTTCCATCGAGCGGGTGCAGAGTACCGATCCGGGGGTCTACCGGCTGCTCTACCAGCCGGGGGAGACCTTCGCCGCCTTCGCGCGGGCCATGGAGACCCGGACCCTCTACCCGATGGAGGCGCGGGCGGACGGCGAGCGGCCGGTGCTGACCCTGTCCACCTGCGATTCGGCGGGGGCGGCCCGGGGCAATCGGGTGGCGCTGCACGCGGTGCAGGCCGCGCGGCCAGACCAGGGCTGACGGGTCGCCCTTTGGGCGGCGGGTAAAATTTTCCCGGGAAAAACCCCGCGGCGGTGAAGAAACTGCCGGGGCCCGTTCGTAGTATAAGCAGAACGGCACACACGGAGGGAGGCGCTGGATGACAAACGCAGAATTTTCCCGGTTGGTCAGCCAGTACCAGGGCCTTGTGTACACCGTTTGCTACCAGCTGGTACAGAACCACGAAACGGCGCAGGACCTGGCGCAGGATACCTTTCTGGCTGCCTACACCCACATTGACGCCTGCCCGCCGGAACATTACAAGCCCTGGCTGGCCCGGATCGCGGCCAACAAGGCCAAGGACCATCTGAAAAGCGCCTGGTGCCGCAAGGTGGGCCTGCCCGGGGAGGACGCGCTGCCCGAAACGCCCCGGCCCGGCGCGCCGCCGGCGCCGCCCGGCCCGGAACAGGAGATCCTGGACAAGGCCGGGGCCGAGGCCATCGCGGACCTGGTGCGGGGGCTGCGGCAGCCCTACGGGCCGGTGGCGCGGATGTATTTTCTGGAAGAGCGCACGGTGGAGGAGATCGCGGCGGCGCTGGGCCGGCCGGTCAAGACCGTGCATACCCAACTGTACCGCGCGCGGCATATGTTGCAGCGCCAGATCGAGGAAAGGGGGAGCGGCTGAGATGTCACAACAACTGTTTCGGGAAGACGGCCATCTGAGCGACGCGGGGCTTGCCGCGCTGCGGGACGGGGGGCTGGATGAGTTGGCCCGGCTGGAGGCGGCCGAGCATCTGAGCTTCTGCGACGGGTGCCTGGACCGGTATCTGGCCCTGGCCGAGCCGGCGCAGCTCTCCCCGCCCGAGGACCTGACCCTGCCGGTGATGCGGCGGATCCGCCAGCGGGCGGCCCGGCTGCTGATGAACCGGTACGCGGTGGCGGCGGCGGCGGTGCTGCTGGCCTTCGGGCTGTGGGGGGCCGGCATCTTTGGCCGGATCGCCCGCCCGCCCGAGTGGCCCGACCAGCCGCCCGCCCAGGACCGGTGGGAGATCAGCGATTCGCTGAACCGGATGTTCGGCGCCTTCGGCACCGCGGCCGACCAGCTGCTGGACGCGCTGCATCCCGCCTTTGACCAGCCATCCGGCGAGGCCGACGCGCCCGCCGATTCTTAAAGGAGTGTGATCCCGACGATGAAAAAGAACGGCCTGTTTGTGTTTTGTTTTGCCTTTGTGCCCGGCGCGGGCCAGATGTACCAGGGCTATATGAAGCGGGGGCTTTCCCTGGCCATCCTGCTGGCGGCCTCGGTGGTGCTGACCTGGCTGTTCAGCCCGCTGGGAATGCTGATCCCGGTGGTCTGGATGTACAGCTTTTTTGATACCTTCAACATCCATTACCAGTGCATGATGGGCGATCCCCCCGCCGACGAATATCTGCTGCGCCTGGGCGAGGACCAGGCCCTGATGCGGCTGGTGAAGGGCCGCAGTACCCTGGTGGGCTGGGTGCTGGTGGCGCTGGGGGCTTATATGCTCTACACCAACTTTGTGCGGGACCCGCTGCTGGACCTGGCCCGGCAGCTGGAACTGGAATGGCTGCTCCGCCTGCTGTACGGCATCCCGCAGCTGGTGGCCGCGCTGGCGCTGCTGGCGGTGGGGGTCTGGCTGGTGCGCGGGCCCCGGCCCGCGGGCTACCCCGACCGGGATGAGATCCCCCCCTACCGGGGCGGCGAATAAGGGGGCGAGGGCATGACCGAACGGATGGACGAGCCCGCCCGCCTTACCCCCGCCGTGGCGGGCCCCGGGCAGGAGCCGCCGCCCCGCCGGGTGGGCAGCATGACCATGGGCCTGGCGCTGATCGCCGCCGGGCTGTGTATCCTGGGGATCTATTTTGTGCCCGGATTCCCGGCGGTGACGGTGCTGAAGCTGGCGCCGCTGGTGCTGGTGGCCCTGGGCGCGGAGATGCTCTGGCGGTCCCGCAGCGGCGCGCGGGTGCGGTATGACCTGGTGGGGGTGTGTATCAGCCTGGTGCTGCTGGGGGCGGGCTGCGTGGCCTCCCTGGTGCCGATGGTGCTGGAATACTACCGCCCCGGCCAGTACGAGATGGTGCGCGCCGCCGCCCAGCGGCAGGTGGACGCCTGCCTGGACGGGGCCCAGGTCTACCGGGCGCAGGTCACGGTGGATCTGAACGGCCGGCCCGGCATGACCGACGAGCAGGCCCGCCAGGAGGCCCGGATCTACTGCGACGTCGAACTGTACGGCCCCTTTGACAGCGCCGAGGCCTTTGCCGCGGCCTGCCAGGCCCAGGCCCGGGCGCTGGAGCCGGCGGACCTGTCCGGCCTGTACGTCAGCTGGGGGGACGGCAGCCGGACCATGACCCTGTGGCTGGACCCGGCCCTGGCCCTCCAGGCGTCCGCCGGGCAGCTGGCCGCCCAGGTGCAGCTGGAGACCAACGGGACCGTGGACGAAGAAGGCTACGAAAACGCCTAAATCGAAAGAATGCGCCCTGCGCGGAGTTTTCCACGCGGGGCGCGTTCTTTGTGGAAACGAAAAAGCCGCGTTCCCGGGGGGCGGGAACGCGGCAAGCGCCGGGTTTTCCGGCTGGAGGTGAGAAACGCGTGGGGACGATCAGCCCTCTTCCACCGCGCAGACCTCTTCGGTCAGCTCTTCGGCCTCTTCTTGGGGGGTATCCTTGCCCCAGTCCGGCATCCAGTGGCCGCGCAGATAGAAGAACAGGGACATGGCGGTGGAGATGCACCAGCCCACCGGCCAGGCCATCCAGACGCCCACGGCCGCGTTCAGCAGGCCGGAGAACAGGAAGGCCAGGATCACCCGCAGGGCCAGATCGGTGAAGGTGGCGGACATGAACAGCCGCATGCATCCCGCGCCCCGCAGCACGCCGTCGCTGATGAGTTTGAAGCAGACCACAAAGTAGAAGGGGGACACGATCCGCAGGAATTCCATGCCGGTATCCCGGGCCAGCTGGGTGGCGTCGGCGTTCATGAAGAGTTCCAGGCAGATGCGGCCGCCGAAGAAGAAGATCAGAAAGAAGGGTACCGCCACGCAGAGCGCCAGCCGGATGCCCGCGCCCCAGCCCTGGCGCACACGGCTGTGTTTGCCGGCGCCCACGTTCTGGGCGGTGAAGCCGGAGACCCCGTTGGCCAGGGTGGTGAAGCTGGTGATGGTGAAGGTGTTCAGCTTGATGGCGGCGGAGTAGCCGGCGATCACGCTGGAGCCGTAGCTGTTGACCCGGCCCTGGATGAACATATCCCCGATGGAGATGAAGCTCTGCTGCAGGATGCTGGGCACCGCGATGCGGGCGATGTTGCCCAGCGCCGCCAGGCTGAACAGGGGATGATGCCCGTCACACTCCACCTGGGCCACGCGGCGGCGCAGCACGATCAGCGAGAGCACGCAGGCCACGCCCTGGGCCAGGAAGGTGGCCCAGGCCACGCCGGCCACGCCCCAGTGGAACAGGGCCACGAAAGCCCAGTCCAGCACGATGTTGGACAAGCTGGACCCGATCAGGAAATACAGCGGGGTGCGGCTGTCGCCCAGGCTGTTGAAGATGCCGGTGGCCACGTTGTACAAAAACAGGAACACAAAGCCGCCCACATAGATGCCCAGGTACAGCTGGCCGTCGGCAAAGATGTCGGACGGGGTGTTGACCAGCCGCATCAGCCAGCCGCTGCCGGCCACGCCCGCCGCGGCCAGCACCGCGCTGAGCACAAGGCCGGTGAGCAGGGTGGTGGAGACAGCGGTCTTCATGCGGCCGTAGTCCTTGGCGCCGAACAGCTGGCTGATCACCACGCTGCAGCCGATCTGGCTGCCCACCGCCACCGCCATGAAGATCATGGTGATGGAGTAGCTGGCGCCCACCGCGGCCAGCGCCGCCTCACCGGCGAACTTGCCGGCGATCACGCTGTCGGCAATGTTGTACATCTGCTGAAAGATCACGCCCACGAACATGGGCACGCTGTACCGGCGCAGTACCTGCCCCGGATGGCCGACCGTAAGGTCCTGGATCATATTGGAACACTCCCTCTATGCAACAAACGCGCCCGCCCGAACGGCGGACGACTACGCTGTATAGTATAGCGCGTCGGCAGCGATTTGCAAAATGCCGGTTTTGCATTTATACTATAACAAAAGCGTATGATAAAACATGGCCTGTCCCGCGCCCGAAAGCCGGGCGCGGGGCGGGCCGGGGCCCGGCGGCGGCCGACAAAGCCGAACCGCGTTCTAAGCCAAAAAAGGAGGGCTGGTCATGGCGGTGAATTTTGAGTATTACCGGGTGTTCTGCCAGGTGGCGCGCAGCCGCAGCTTTACCGGGGCGGCCCGGGCTCTGATGAGCAGCCAGCCCTCGGTGACCCGGTGCATCCAGAATCTGGAACAGCAGCTGGGCTGCACCCTGTTTGTGCGCACCCGCCGGGGGGTGAGCCTGACCCCGGAGGGGGAACTGCTGTTCCACATGGTGGGGCCGGCCTGCGAACGGCTGCAGCAGGGGGAAACGGCCCTGGCGGGGGCGCTGAGTTTGCAGGGGGGCATGGTGCGGCTGAGCTCCACCGAGACCGCCCTGCACGAGCTGCTGCTGGACAAGATGGATGCGTTCCGGGCCCGGTGGCCGGGGGTGCGGCTGCACCTGACCAACGGCACAACCCCCCAGGCGCTGGCCCATCTGCGCAGCGGCCGGGTGGAGATGGCGGTGGTGAGCGGGCCGTTCCAGGCCGGCAAGGAGGTCAAGCTGCAGCAGCTGGCCCGGGTGGAGGAGATGCTCATTGCCGGGCCGGGGATGGCGCATCTGGCACGGCGGCCGCTGCATCTGCGGGACCTGGCCGGGCTGTCGCTGATCTGCCTGGAACCGGGCACCTGCGCCCGGGATTTTTACGACGAGCTCTTCGCCGCCAAGGGCCTGATCCTGAACCCGGAGGTGGAGGTGACCACCGCCGACCTGGTGCTGGCCACGGTGCAGCACGATCTGGGGGTGGGCTTTGTGCCCGCCGGCCTGGCCCGGCCGCTGGTGGAGAGCGGCGCCGTCACCCCGCTGCGGCTGGCCTTTTCCCTGCCGCCCCGCTGGATCTACGCCGCCCGCGTCCAGGGCCGGCCCCTCAGCGCCGCCACCCGCGCGTTCTGGAAGCATCTGACCGATGGGGATTGAGGGCTGATAAGGGCCGATATGGGCCAATATGGGGGGATCAACGATTCCCCCCATCCCCCCCGGAGATCGAGGGCGGAATACTCCGCCCTCAGGGAAAAGTACAAATGCAAGGCCCGCGCTGACCAAAAACGGTCGGCGCGGGCCTTGTTTGTTTCAAAGATTCCCCGGATCGGCCGGCTCTTACTGCCCCAGCATCTCCCGCAGGGCGGGGAGGGCGCGCAGGCCCTGTTCCCGGCCCTGGGAGTAGATCAGCTGCAGCTTGTCCGGGTCCCGTTCCAGCCGGTCCACGGCCAGGGGCGCGGCGGGGCGCACCACCAGGATGCGGCCCTCCTGGGCCAGCCGGTCGGTCAGGTCCATGAGTTTGTTGTACTGCACCGGCATGTACAAAAGGGCCTTCATCAACTCCGGCCAATGCCGGTAGCGGGCGTAGTACAGGTCCTTCATCCGCTTGGTCAGCCGCTCCTTGCGGAATCCCAGCGGGCGGGTGGTCACCACCACGATCTGCTCATACCCCTCGTCCAGCGCCCATTGCAGCGGGAAGGAGCAGCTGATGCCCCCGTCCAGATAGGGCTGGCCGTTCAAGGCCACGAAGGGGGTGAACAGCGGCATGCTGCAGGAGGCCCGGGCCGCCTGGTAGATATCCACCGGGCCGCCCTTTTCAAAATACTCCGCCTTGCCGGTGTTGCAGTTGGTGGCCACCGCCATATACCGGATGGAGGACGCCTCCAGCCCGGCGTAATCAAAGGGGATCCGCTCTTTGCAGATCTCGTCGAACAGGTAATCGAAATTTACAAAGCTGTGGCTGGTCGCGAAGGCCCGCAGCCCCACATAGTGCGGGTCCCGGGCATATTCGGTGTTCACCCGGATGGCCGTGTCCGGCTGGCGGGCCGCGTAGTACAGCGCGTTCAGCGCCCCGGCGCTGGTGCCCGCCACCGCGTCGGTCCAGAGCCCTTCCTCCATCCACACGTCCAGCACCCCGCTGGTAAAGTTGCCCCGGAAAGCCCCGCCCTCCAGGATCAACGCGCTTTTGCCCATGGGAATCGCCCCTCCTTTTCTCTGCTCCTCTTATACGAAACGGGCCGCCGTTTTGTTTCAAACGGCGGCCCGCGGTTTATACAGACTCGTCCTGCAGCAGGCCCTCCACCGTGATGAGGGTCTGGCCCAGGGTCAGGGTGGCGCCCACCGGCAGCGGCACCGCCTGGCCCGCCGGGTACCGCACCCCGTCCACCGACATGCCGTTCTTGGAGCCCAGGTCCCGGGCGCACAGCTGCCCGTCCACCCATTCCAGCACCGCGTGCCGGCGGCTGAGCTGCGGGTCTTCCAGCACCAGCTGGGCCATCTCCGGGCTGCGCCCGATCACGCAGGGCAGCTGGGTCACGTTCACATGGCTGGAATCCTGCCCCGCCGTGATGCACAGCCGCACCCCGCCGCCGCCCTGCCGGGCTGCCGCCAGCATCTGCCGGCGCTGCAGCTCATACAGATTGCCGGTGGCGCTGGTCACCGTGCCCTCCGGCCGGGGGGCGGTCTCGATCAGGGTGGTCAGTTCCTCCTGCGGCGGATAGAGCGGCACCTCGATCTCGTCGTTGCGGGCCGGCGCGGGGGCCAGCATCTCTTCCGCCAGCCGCCGCAGCCCCAGCACCGAGAAATCCGGCTGGGCCACATAGTCCGCCAGACGCCGCGCGTCCGGCGTGCCGGGGGCGATGCGGGCCAGTTCCAGCGCCGCGTCCCGCAGCCGCTGGACCGGGTCCTGTTCGCAGGCCAGGGGCAGATAGGTCAGATAGACCCCCTGCCGGGCCGTGTCCCAGAAGATGTGATCCGGGCAGAAACTCAGGCCCTCCGGCCCGAGCCCCGCCGCCGGCAGCCCCTGCACCGCCAGGCAGAGCGCCCGCAGCGCCGTCGCCGCGGGCCAGATCTCCTGCGGGCGCAGCCGCAGCAGCTTGCTCACCCGCAGCCGGCTGCCCACATCGTAGACCAGCGACACGCGCCCGTCCTCATCCAGCAGGCGGCAGGGCAGCAGCGGCTGGCCGCTGCCGGCCATGGCCGAGAGCCGGTCCGGCAGGATGGGCCGCTGGTCCGGGTAGAACACCAGCTCGTCCAGGCCGGCGCGCATCCGCAGTATGCCGGTGGGAAGCGGAGCCAGATTCATAGCGAAGTACCTCCTTGAACAGGCGGCCGCGCCGGCGGCCGCCATTGTCATGAAACCGGGTAAGATATGATATTATAGCACAAAGTACGGCTTTGTGTAAATTGCTAAAGAACGATCGGACGGTTTACACCGTGCGGATCTGCTGCCAGCGGCCCCGCCGCCACCGGATCAGAAAGACGATCCCCCGCAGGTTCTCGTCCAGCATGAAGGACAGCCAGATCCCCGCCAGGCCCAGGTTCAGCCATACGCCCAGCACCCAGGCCAGGCCCACCGCGATGATCCACTGGCTCAGGATCCCGACCCCTACCGGGAACCGCACGTCCCCCACCGCCTGCAAATTGCGCACCAGCACGATGTTGAAGCAGCGGCCGATCTCCAGCACCACCTCGATCCACATGATCCGGGCCCCCAGTTCCACCACCCGGGGATCGGCGCTCAAAAGCCCGTACAGCGGCCGGGCAAAGATCGCCAGCACCAGCGCGATGCCCACCGTGATGGGCACGAACAGCCGCAGCACCCGGGCGTTGTCCCGCCTGGCCTGCTCAAAATCCCGCGCGCCGATGGAGTATCCCACCAGGATCGCCACCGCCTGGCTCACCGCGCTGATGAGCATGTAGCACACCTGGGCGAACATCACCGCGTACATCCGGGTGGTGACCACATAGGTGCCCATAGCGTTGATGAACACCAGGCTGGCCGCCTGGCTCAGGTTGTAGGAAAGCCCCTCGCCGCCCGCCGGCAGGCCGATGCCCAGCAGCCGGCGCAGCAGCGGTTTGGGAAACGGCCGCAGCAGCGACGGGGACAAAGTGGCCCCGGGAACGCTGTGCAGAAAGGCCGCCGCCAGCACCGCCGTGCCCGCGATCCGGCACAGGGTGGTGGACAGGGCCGCCCCCGCCGCGCCCATCTGGGGCAGCGGCCCCAGCCCGTTGATAAAGGCGGTGTTGCCCACGATGTTCAGCAGATTGATCAGGCCGGTGGTCAGCATGATGACCAGCATCCGGGCATGGGCCCGCAGAAAGGCGCTGAAGGTCAGCATCAGGGCCTGGAACGGCAGGCTCAGCGCCGCCACCCGCAGATAGGCCAGACACTCCGGCGCCGTCTCGGGCGGCACCCCCATCAGCACCGTCAGCGGGCCCGCCGCCGCCAGCAGCCCCACCGTCAGCGCCAGGCTCACGATCAGGTTCACCAGGCAGCTCAGCACATACACCTGGCGCACCGTCTGCTCCTGCCGCGCGCCCAGATACTGGCTCACCAGGATGGTGGAGGCCAGGCTGATCACGTTGAAGGTCAGGATCAGAATGTTGATCACGGTATTGGCGTTGCCCACCGCGGCCACCGCCGTGTCGTTGTAATGGCTGAGCATGATCTGGTCAATGTTGCCCACCAGCATCTGCAAAAGCAGTTCGATGAACACCGGCCAGGTCATCTTCAGCAGCGAGGGCCGCGCCGGCCCGGCTGTGCAAGTCTGTTCCATGGTATGCCTCCCCATCTTTCCCTGTGCGGCCCTGCGCCGCCCGTTCTCCCCGCCCCACGCGGTATCGCACCTTATTATAGCCGCGCGGACGGGCTTTGAACAGCCGGAAAAACGACAATCTTTTGCCGTCGCAACGAGGGGGGGGATTGTGGCAACTGCACAATATGAGCCGAAATTCTTTGTGTAAAACGCAAATCTTCCCGGAAGAGAGGCCTCCTCCGGGAAGATATCGACTTATTCCAGGCCACTGAGCCGGATGAGGTCGGTGCCCAGGTTGTGGC
>CALXIA010000035.1 GCA_944388245.1 uncultured Gemmiger sp.
CGCAGCAGCAGGTGGGCGTTTACAACGTGACCTTTGAGCCGGGCTGCCGCAACAACTGGCACATCCACCACGCCCGCCAGGGCGGCGGGCAAATACTCCTGTGCGTTGCGGGCCGGGGCTACTACCAGGAGTGGGGCCAGCCGGCCCGGGCGCTGCATCCCGGCGACGTGGTCAACATTCCGCCGGAGGTGAAGCACTGGCACGGCGCGGCCGCCGACAGCTGGTTCTCCCACCTGGCCCTGGAGGTGAGCGGGGAGGACTGCTCCAACGAGTGGCTGGAGGCCGTTTCCGACCAGGAATACGGCCAGCTGGACTGAGACGCGAAACAACAAGGACGGCTTTGACGCCTTTTTGCGCAACACCATCCAGACCGCCGACGCCTTTGTCTACGCCTTCACCATCTCCGACCACTACACCCACTCCAGCTTCAAGTGCTTTGACGACCGGCAGTTCTGCAACGGCCACCGCACCGTCACCCACGGCACCCCCATCGCCTATCTGATCCGGGGCGACTACCGGTACGAGCCGAATCTGCGGATGATCGTGGAGGGCCGGGCGGAAGTGGGCGGCAACTATCTGGCCGGCGTGGCCACCGACGAGGAGGACACCACCGCCGCCATCCGGTCGATCGCGGAAAATCTGGCCTTTGCCATGGAACACCGGCTCACCCGGCCGGCCAACTTCTACGGTGTGGGCGGCATGAAGATCTTCCGGGATCTGATCTATGTGATGCAGGGGCTGATGAAGGCAGATCACAAGTTCTACAAGGCCCACGGCATCTATGACTTCCCCCAGAAACAGAAAAAGCGGATCTGGCAGATGCGGCTGGTGGGCGCGATGCTGGCGGTGCCTTCCATCCAGAAAAAAGCCAAAGGCAAGATGACCGAGGCCATGGTTGCCCCCTACCAAAAGGTGATCGAGCAGGCCCGCCAAGGAAAGGAGTAACGGTATGATCTTCTATTTTTCCGGAACCGGCAATTCCTGCTGGGCAGCCCGGCGGCTTGCCGCCCTGACCGACGACCAGACCTGGGACATTGCCTCTCGCGATCCGCTGCCGGACTGCCAAAATCAGGCCCGGATCGGCCTGGTATTTCCGGTCTACGCCTGGGGCGTGCCGGATCCGGTGCTCGCCTTTGTGCGGCGGCTGGGCCGCCCCCAGGCCTTCACCTTCGCCTTGGCCACCTGCGGCTCCGAAGCGGGGCACGCGCTGAAAAAGCTGGCGGCGGTGTTCCCGCTGCGCAGCAGCTACAGCCTGGTCATGCCCAACAACTATGTGGTCGGCTCTGAACTGGAGGACGCGGCAACCGTCCGCGCCAAGCTGGAGGCAGCGGAAACGCAGCTTGCCGCGATCGCCGGTGAACTGCTGGCGGAAAAGCCGGTATACCGGGTGCATGAGGGCGCCATGGCGGCGCTGAAATCCGGGATGGTGAACTATGGGTTCAACCATTTTGCCCGCAGCACCAAGCCTTTTCACGTCACCGACGCCTGCAACGGCTGCGGCCTGTGCGAGGCCGGCTGCCCGGCCGGCACCATCACCCTGAAAGGCGGTAAGCCGGTCTGGGGCCCGGATTGCTACCAGTGCCTGCGCTGCATCAACAGCTGCCCGCAAAAGGCCATCCAATATGGAAAGGCCACCGAAAAACGAGGCCGCTATACCATCGGCCTTTACCGGAAAGATTGACAGAGAAAAGCCTTTCGCGCGGGACGCGTGCCCGCCGCGAAAGGCTTTTTCGGGTCTTATTTCAGTTTGGCTCCGTCCCGGAAGGCGCTGCCGGCCACCGGGCCCAGTGTGCGATAGGTATGATGGACCGGGTCAAAGGTGATGGGGCGCAGCTTTTCCGGGTCGATCTTGCCGTCCTCCCCCAGCACCGATTCGTCGGCGCTCACGTTGACGATCTGCCCCACCAGGCGGCAGCTGTCCGGGTCGTAGCTGATCAGGCGGCACTCCACCGACATGGGCAGTTCCTGGATCAGCGGCGCGTCCACAAACTCCGAGCGGGTGGTATGCCAGCCGGTCCTGGCCAGCTTGTCCGCCACCGTGTTGCCGGACACGATGCCCACATAATCGCAGGCAGCCAGCTGGTCGGCGGTGGCCATGCTGACGGTGAATGCCTTGCGCGCCAGGATGTTGGCGGTGGTCTTGTGCCCCGCGCTGATGCACAGGGACAGCTGATCGTCCTCGCTGATGCCGCCCCAGGCCGCGTTCATCGCGTCGGGGACGCCGTCCTCCCCATAGCTGGCCAGAATGAATACCGGCTGCGGATAGGTCCAGGGTTTGGCGCCGAAATTTTTGCGCATGCAAATCTCCTCCTGTTCGATAGTTCGGTAAAGGCCGGGATTCCGGCTCTTTTCTTTATTGTACCACCCTTGGCAACCGGGGCAGAAATCCCGAATTATGAAATTTATATTTTGTGCCATGGCAACCGGGCAGTCAGTTTGCTTTCTCGCGGCGGATTCAGTATAATAGCCACAAACGATTCACCTTTTGCTTGTACGATGGTACACGAGGAACGGTTATGGAAGATAAAAGAGAAAAAGGAAACGGGATGCGCGCTGTGGCCACCTTTGTGGTGGACAAGCGCTATCTGTTTTTTCTGCTGTATGTGTTTGCGCTGATTTTTTGTGTCTTCTCCCGCAACTGGGTAGCGGTGGAGAACGATGTGACCGCCTACCTGCCCGCTGACACCGAGACACGGCAGGGGTTGACGGCCATGAACGACAACTTCCTGACGCCGGGCAGCGCCCGGGTGATGGTCTCCAACGTGACCTGGGAAACGGCCCAGACCCTGTACGACGCGATCGAGGTGGTGTCGGATGTGGAACTGGTCTCCTTTGACCACACCGAGGCCCACTATCGGGACGCCGCCGCGCTCTATGACGTTACCTTCAGCGCCGCCGCCAGCGACACGGCCAGCATACAGGCGCTGGCAAAGATTCAGGATCTTCTGTAGGGATACGACGTCAGGGTGGACAGCACGGTGGGCTACGACGTGACCGCCATGCTGCGCCAGGAGATGACCACCATCCTGCTGATCGCGGTGGTCATTATTGTGATCGTGCTGACCCTCACCTCCCGCTCGTACGCTGAGGTTCCGGTGCTGTTGCTGACCTTCGGCGCGGCGGCGCTGCTGAATATGGGCACCAACTTTCTCTACGGCACCATCAGCTTTGTGTCCGACTCGATCGCCACCGTCCTGCAGCTGGCGCTGGCCATTGACTATGCCATCATCCTGTGCCACCGGTTTTCGGACGAGCATGAGGACAAGCCCACCCGGGAGGCCTGCATCACCGCGCTCTCCAAGGCCATCCCGGAGATCAGCGCGTCCTCGCTGACCACGGTGTGCGGCCTGGCGGCGCTGGGCTTCATGCAGTTCGGCATCGGATTTGACATGTCGATCGTGCTGATCAAATCCATTCTCTTCAGCCTGACCTCGGTGTTTACCCTGATGCCCGGGCTGCTCATGGAGTTCTCCCCTCTCATCGACCGGACCCGGCACCGCAAGCTGCTGCCTGATATCACCCCGGTGGGCCGGCTGGCGGTGCGGGGACGCTTTGTGATCCCGCCGCTGTTCGCGGTGCTGCTGGTGGGGGCGTTCTGGCTGGCCAATCAATGCCCCTACTGCTACGACTACAACGATTCCGAGACCGCCCGCATGACCGAGCAGCAGGCCGCCCACTTTGCCATCAAGGACCGGTTCGGGGTGAGCAACATGGTGGCGGTGCTGGTGCCTGCCGGCAATTATGAAGCGGAAAAGGCCATTCTGGCGGATCTGGAGGCGCGGCCCCAGGTGAAGAGCGCCATGGGGCTGGCCAACGCCGAAGCGCTGGACGGATACACCCTGGCCGACGCGCTGACCCCGCGGGCTTTCAGCGAACTGGCCGGGCTGGACTACGAGGTAGCCAAGGCCCTGTACGGCGCCTACGCGGTGGAACAGGACCAGTACGGCCAGCTTTTGAACGGGCTGAAGGACTACGCCGTTCCCCTGTTTGACCTGCTGGTCTTTGTCAAGGACAGCGCCGACAACTACCACCTGGCGCCAGAGGGTTCCGACACCTCGGAAACGGACGAGCTGTTCCGCCAGATCGAGAGCGCCCAGCGGCAGCTGAAGAACGATCGGTACAGCCGCATGGTGCTGTATCTGAATCTGCCGGTGGAGAGCGATGAGACCTTCGCCTTTCTGGACACGGTGCGCGGGGTGCTGGGCCAGTACTACGACAGCGATTACTACCTGGTAGGCGATTCCACCAGCGCCCGGGACCTGGCCTCTTCGTTTATAACCGACAATCTGATGATCAGCATCCTCTCGGCGCTGTTCGTGATCGCGGTGCTGCTGTTCACCTTCCGGTCGGCGGCGCTGCCGGTGCTGCTGATCGTGGTGATCCAGGGAAGTATCTGGATCAACTTCTCCATCCCGACCCTGACCGGGCAGCCGCTGTATTTTCTGGGCTACCTGATCGTCAACGCCATCCAGATGGGCGCCAACATCGACTACGCCATTGTGATCTCCAGCCATTACCAGGAACAGCGGGCTCTGCTGCCGCCCGGGCAGGCGATCCTCAAGGCGGTCAACGCGGCCTTCCCCACCGTGTTCACCTCCGGCGGCATCATGGTGGCGGCCGGCCTGCTGATCGGCAACCTGTCCACCCAGCCGGTGATCTCCATCATGGGCACCTGCCTGGGCCGGGGCACCATCATCAGCATCCTGCTGGTGCTGGGCGTTCTTCCCGCGCTTCTGGTTCTGGGTGACCGGGTCATAGAGCGGACCAGCTTTCAGTTCAAAGGCATGGACCGAAACCGGCACAGCGTCAAGGGCACCGTGCGGGTGCGGGGCCATGTGCGGGGCTACATATCCGGTTTTGTGGACGGCGATCTGGACGGGATCTTACATGGGCAACTGAACGCCAGCCTTTCCACCGAAGGGCAGATCGACCCGCTGGAGGAGGAAGGAGGCGAATCCCCTCATGCGTAACAAGATACTGCGTCTTGTCGGGCTGGTGCTGGCGTTCTGTGTATCGCTGACGCCGGTAGTTGCCCAGGAAGATGACAATACGCTGCACATCACCACGCCGGACCAGCTGCTGGCCTTTTCCGAGGCCTGCCGTCTGGACAGTTACAGTGCCGGCCTTACGGTTTATCTGGACGCGGACCTGGATCTGACCGGGCTGGACTGGGCGGGGATCCCCCTCTTCTGCGGCGAATTTGACGGCGGCGGACATACCATTTCCGGCCTTTCGGTGACCGGAGAGGGCTCGCAGCAGGGGCTGTTCCGCTCCTTGAGCGAAACGGCCTGGGTACACGATCTCACCCTGCGCGGCACCGTAGCGCCGCAGGGCAGCCGCAGCCAGGCGGGCGGCATCGCCGGGGTCAACGCGGGGCGGATCAGCGGCTGCGTCTTTGACGGCACCGTGGCCGGCGCCGAATCGGTCGGCGGCATTGCCGGCCGCAACACCGTGACCGGCCTGGTGGAGGAATGTCAGGTATCCGGCGATGTGAGCGGAGGCCATTTTGTGGGCGGCATCGCGGGGGAAAACGCCGGCGTCGTGCGCGGCTGCGTCAACCGGGCGGCGGTGAACACCACCGAGCAGGAGAATCAGGTATCCCTGTCCGATATCACGCTGGACACCCTGACCGGCACCGAGGCGGCGGACACCGTAACCGACGTGGGCGGCATTGCGGGCGCCAGCACCGGTGTGTTACGGGATTGTGAAAGCCAGGGCGATGTGGGTTACCGCCAGATGGGGTACAACATCGGCGGCATAGCCGGCAGCCAGTCCGGCTATCTGGAGGGTTGCACCAACCGGGGCACGGTGCAGGGCCGCAAGGAAGTGGGCGGCATCGTGGGGCAGCTGGAGCCGGCGGCCCGGGTGGAATACTCGGAAGACGCCCTGCAGCAGCTGCAGGGGCAGCTGACCGAATTGAACCAGACCGCCGGGCAGATCTCCGGCCATCTGCAAAGCGGCGCCAGCGGCGTCAGCGAGGGGCTCGCGTCGCTGCAGGCGCAATCCCAGAGCGCCCGGCAGGCTATCACGGCGCTGACGCCCGCGGACGGGCAGCTTCCGGAATTGCCGGATCTTGACCGCATCCAGGCAGCCCGAAACGATTTGACCGGCCGTCTGACCGATATGAACCAGACCTTGTCCGGAATATCCGCTTCGGTACAGAGTTCCGCAAACAATCTGATGGGGGACCTGCAGGCGGTCACCAATCAACTGAATGCCATCAACCGCACCGTCAACCAGGCGGGCGACAATCTGGGCTGGCAGTTTTCCGATGTGTCCGACACGGACACCGAGGCAGACCTGACTGCCAAGGTCGAGAATTGCCGCAACCTGGGAAGCGTTTCCGCCGACTGGAACAGCGGCGGTATCGCGGGCGCGATCGCCCCGGAAAATGACTGGGCCACCGTGGAAAACCTCGAATTCTACGGCCAGCGCTCACTGCACCTGTACGGTGAGCTGCGGGCGGTGCTGCTGGGGTGCGAAAACCAGGCGGCTGTGTATGCGGGCAAGCAAAACGCCGGCGGCATCGCGGGCTGGGCGGCCATGGGCCTGATCCGGGACTGTGTGAACAGCGGCGATGTGGGCGCCGATGCCGCTGATCAGGTGGGCGGCATCGTGGGCCGCAGCACGGGATTTGTGCGCGGATGCAGCGCCAAATGCCGGGTCCGCGGCGCCACCGCCGTGGGCGGCATTGCCGGCTCCGCCACCGTCGCAACCGATTGCCGGGCCATGGTCCTGCTGGAGGAACCGCGGGAACAATACGGCGCTATACTGGGCTGGCAGGACGCCGACACCACCCAGGCGGACCCTGTGCAGGGCAATCTCTATCTGCCGGTGGACGCGGACCCGGGCGCCGTGGACGGGGTCAGCTACGCGGGCAAAGCGCAGCCAATGGCGCGGGAAGAATTTCTGGCGCTGGACGGGCTGCCGGATATCTTCCAGACGGTGACCCTGACCTTTGTCGCCCAGGGAGAAACGGCAGGCCGCTGCACCGTGCCCACCGGCGGAGCGGTGGACCCCGCGCAGATCCCGGCCGTTCCCGGGCAGGATGGCCGCCAGGGCCGCTGGGAAGGGCTGGCGGAGATCAACCTGGACGAGGTGACCTTTGACCAGGTTCTCTCTGCCGTATACGACGAACCGGAAACGGTGCTCACCAGCGGCGCCGCCCGCGCGGACGGTTCCCCCGTTCTGCTGGTGCAGGGCACGGTGACGGACGGGGGCACCATGCCGCTGACCGCCTCCCCAAACGCGCCCGAAACGAGCCTGGGCGCCAAGTGGCTGGAAAGCTGGGTTCTGGATATTGCCGAACAAGCACAGACGCTGACCCTCCGCTATCTGCCGCCTGACGGCACTGAAATAAATCGGCTGCAGATCTGGGTACAGACACAGAACGGCTGGCGGAAGGTGGAGACCACGGTGGACGGCAGCCGCCTGGTATTCCCGTTGCAGGAGGGAGAAACCCTGTTCGCGGTGTGCAAGGCCCCGCCGCTCTGGCCCTGGTACGCGGGCGCTGCCGCGCTGGTGGCCCTGCTGCTGACAGCGGGCGGCATCGCGCTGCGCCGGCGGCAGCGGCGGAAAGCGCCGCAGCGCTGAATGAGCAGATGCCAGATTCATCTTCAAAAGTACCCTGCTGGTTGCCGGACGTGATATAATAAGGCAGGGCCGGTGAGGGAAAGCGCCGGACAAAACCGCTAAGCAGGAGGCATATATGTTTGACAATACCATTGACCAGCTGGAACTTCGCATGATCGCGTTCAACCGCAACGATCCCCAGTGGATCCAGCATTTGATGAAGGTACATCGCTTTGCCCAGATGATCGGGCACGGGGAAAAGCTGGACGAACACACCCAGTTTGTGACCGAATGTGCGGCTTTGGTCCACGATATCGGCATCCGCCCGGCCGAGAAAAAATACGGCCGGTGCAACGGCAAGCTGCAGGAGCAGGAAGGGCCTGCGTATGCCCGGCAGATGTTGACCGAGCTGGGGCTGCCCGCGCCGGACATTGACCGCATCTGCTATCTGGTGGGCCACCATCACACCTATACCAATGTGGAGGGGATCGACTACCGGATCCTGCTGGAGGCCGATTTTCTGGTGAACCTCTACGAGGACGAGCAGGACCCGGAGGCGATCCGGACTGCCTACTCCCAGATCTTCCGCACCGAGACCGGAAAAGCCCTTTGCCGGCTCTCGTATTTTGCGGAGGAAACCGAATAAAGCGCTCTGCGCAAAAACGCCCGGCACACGGTGTGCCGGGCGTTTTTGCCGTTTTGGCCGGGGCAGCGGGCGACATTATGCGCCCGCATGCCGGCCAGCCTTTTGGCTGTGATTCAGATAGAGATAAAAGCCGATATTCAGCACCACACCCACCAGGGTGGAGATCGGCGCGGCCAGGCCGATCCGGGTCAGGCTGGCATTGGGCTGGATACTCATAAAATACGCCAGCGGCAGCCGCACCAGAAGCGTCTGTGTCAGGCCCTGGATCATGACCCAGAGGGTCTTCTGGTTGCCGTTGAAGTAGCCGACCATACTGAACAGGACGGCGGTGGCGATGGTCTCGGGCGCAAAGCCTTTCAGGTAGTCAAAGCCCTTCTGGATCACGGCGGGATCCGAGGAGAAGAATCCGGCCAGCACATCGCCCCAGACCATGACCAGCGCAAACACCGCACATCCGAACACAAGCCCCACGCCAATGCCGGTAAACATCGAGCGCTTGGCCCGCTTCTGGTCGCCGGCGCCCACGTTCTGCGAGACAAACGAGGCCATGGACTGCATCAGGGCGCTGGGCACCAGCATGGCAAAATTGACGATTTTGCTGGCCACGCCGTACCCGGACGAAGCCTCCAGCCCCAGGCGGTTGACAAAGGCGCAGAGCGCCAGGAAAGAGAACTGGGTCAGGCACTCCTGCAGCGCCAGAGGCAGCCCGATCCGCAAAAAGGCCCGGCACTGGGGATTGAGCCGGAAATCCTTGCGGGAGAGGGCGAAGGGCAGCTTTTTGCGAAGCAGCATGACGACGGCGCAGACAGCGCTGACCGTTTGCGCAAAGACGGTGGCCAGCGCCGCGCCGGCCGCGTCCATCCCCCAGGCCCGCCACAAGGAAGAGATCCCCGAAGATGTTGACAACACAGGCCACCAGAACAAAGATCAGCGGCGAACGGCTGTCGCCCAGGCCGCGAAAGACGGCGGACAGCAGATTGTACGCGACGATAAAGAAGATGCCGCCCCCGCAGATCCGCACATACCAGGTGGTCAGTTCCAGCGATTCGCTGGGCGCCTGCATCACAGAACCGCGATCGGCTCGGCGAAACCGACCAGCAGAATGCACAGGCCCACCGACAGGATCGCAAACACGACGGCAGCCCCGCCCAGCGCCGGGCCGATCCGTTCCGGCTTCTTTTCCCCCAGATAGCGGGCGATCAACACCGTGACGCCCATGGCCAGCTGGGTCACCACAAAGGTCACCAGGTTCAGCACCTGGCTGCCTGTGGAGACCGCGGACAGGCCCGACGTGGACCCGAACCGGCCCACCACCAACAGATCCACCGCGCCGTAGGCGGCCTGCAGGATCAGCGCGCCCAAAATGGGCACCATGAACCAAAACAGCTTTTTCAGAATACTGCCTTGGGTAAAATCCGCTTTTTCCCTATTCAATCGAAATTCCCTCCTCTGCCATTACCCGATAAAACCGTTCGATCGTGCGGATGGTACACTGCGCCTGCTCTTCCGAAATCTCCTCCAGCAGGGGCGCCAGCCGGGCAAAATACCGCGCGTTATAGGCTTCCGACAGCCGCCTGCCCGCCTGCGTCACGGTGACGTAGGTGACCCGCCCGTCCTCCGGAGAGGTATGCTTGCGCAGATAACCCTTGCGCTCCATCTCCTTGACCGTCCGGGTCACGCCCGGCCGGGGCAGATTCAGCGCTTCGCTGATATCCGACACCTTGACCGAAAGGCCCTGCTTCTCCCGGGATTCGATCGTGTCCAGATAGTGGATATACGACGGGGTGACCCCCTCCGGCAGCGCCGGAAGAAGATCCCGGATCCGTTTTGCCAGATAGCACGCGTCAAACATCGCCTTGATCGTTTGAATCTCCATATCGGCCTCCTATAGTTACCATTGGTAATTATATAGAGGGATGCAAGGTTTGTCAACCCGCTTTCTGTGTCCTGCCCCACGCAAAAAAACAGGCCGTCAAAGACGAAACGGCCTGAAGTTTCCGTTTCCTTCTTTGACGGCCTGTCTGGCAGCGTCAGTTTTTCTGCCGGTACGCTTTGCGGTACTCGGTGGGCAAAACCCGCGCCACGTCCTTGAATGCCTGGGAAAACTTGCCCTGGGTCTCATACCCTACCCGGGCGGCAATCTTCGCGATGGAATCGTCCGTTTCCTGCAGCAGCTTCATCGCCTGGTGTATCCGATACTCTTTCATATAGGTGGCAATGGGCTGCCCGTAAACGGCCTTGAACACCTCCTTCAAGGTGGAGGTGTTGATCAGATACCGGCGGGACAGCTCTTCAATCGTGAACCGGCGGGACAGATCCCCCGTCAGCAGTTGATGGATCTGGCGGATCTGTTCGGTCTGGCCGGACGCGTACTGCGCTTTCTCCTGCCGGCCCGGCCGGAACTCGGACAGATAGAGCAGCAGTTCCTGCACCTTGATCTGCAGATACGGGCCGCGCAGATCCGGCCGGGCCGCGAACAACGGGGCAAAGATCCGGTCGGTCTCCACACCGGCGGAGAGGATGACCGGATCGGCGGCGCAGAATCTGGCCTGGAGGGATCGGGGGTCCACCCCCGCCAGTCTGAGCGGTTCCGGCAGATCGGACGCAGAGCGGGAAAGGTCTACCGAGACAGACACCCCCTCCGCATAGCCCAGCGGGAACACCATGGCGGAATCGGCACAGCGGGCCGCGCTGTGCAGCACCGCGTCGCCGGCCCCCAGATAGACAGATGTGCCGCCCCGCATGTTCCAGCCGACCCGGCCGGTGCGGCAATAGAAGATCTCCAGCACCGCGGGGGATGCTTCGTGGGAAAACTCGGCCTGTGAACCCAGCAAGGTCACGAAAGCGCCCTCCATCCCCGGGAAAAGCGGGTAGACCTCCGCCAATCCCCTGCCCCGGATCCGGGCCGAAAACAGCCCGGCCGGGCGCTGTGCCTCCGATCCGGGGCAGGGCTGGAATTCCGTCGTCAGGATGCCCTCGGGCCGGTCACGCAGCCGCTGTTCGATCCGCAAAATTTCCTGTTGCTTCATCCTGCTTCCTCACGGCGCGGCGTCTTCCGCCGGGCATACGATCTGCTCCAGCTGCTCGATCATGCGGTGAAGCAGCTGGGCCTGTCGGCTCTGCGCCGCCTTATAGTACACCTCTTTGCCTTCCCGCCGGCTCACGATCAGACCGCTTGCCTTGAGCTGCTTGAGATGGTGGGATACCGCCGGGCTGCTCATGTGCACCATGGCCGAGAGGTTGATGACGCACTCCTCGCAATGGCACAACAGCCAGAAAATCCGGATCCGGCTGCCGTCGCTGAGCTGTTTGAACACGTCCGCCACCGTCTGGAACGCGTCCGGAGCCGGTATATGCGCGAACTCCTTTTCCATACGCTGGCCGTGATCGTGCGGAAGATGGATTTCTTCCATACCGTTCCCTCCCTTCTGCCCCATCATACCACACCCGGGCCGGTAAGAAAACCCATCCCGGTCGCTTTTCCCATCCGCCGCTTTACCCAAACGGAAATTTCTTTTGCCCAAACAGCAGGATATACACCAGGGGGATTGACGAATCGAAAAATACCGGCTATGATAGTACACAGTTAAACAATTATTTAATTGTTTATTGAATTTCATCGACGAGAGGAGTTTTTCTTTATGAAAAAGACCTATAAAATCGAAGTGGACTGCGCCAACTGCGCCAACCTGATGGAGAATGCGGCCCGCAAGACTACCGGCGTGCAGAACGCGACGGTCAACTTTATGACCCAGAAGATGATCGTGGAGTTTGAGGAGGGCAACCAGCCCGAGAGCGTGATGGCGAATGTGCAGAAGGCCTGCAAAAAGGTGGAGCCGGACTGCGAGATTTACCTGTAAGCGATCCATCCCACGCCTGAGCGCCCGAAAGTAGCGTCTTTTGCCAGGGCGCTCTTTTTTGCGCAACCAGGCCGTTGCGGGATAAGACAGAAAGGAAATGCACTATGCAGGAGTGGATTATCAACGGGCTGCTGGCGGTGGTCACCCTTCTTGCCCTGGTACTTCAGGCCATCGGGACCAAGCCCTCTGCCGGCATGACCAAAAAGCAGAAGAAGATGCTCTGGCGCATTCTGGCAGCTTCGGCCCTGCTGCTGGTACTGCAGCTGCTGGGCACCGGTGTATTCGCCCCGCTGGGCGCGGCGGGGCGCTGGGTGCGCCTGGTCGTTTATCTGGTGGATTACGGCATCGTCGGGCACGACATCCTGCGCAAGGCCGGCAAGGGGATCCGCAACGGGCGGGTGTTTGACGAAAACTTCCTCATGGCCGTTGCCACCCTGGGCGCCCTGGCCCTGGCGGTCTATGAAAACGGTGACTATCTGGAAGCCATCGCCGTGATGCTATTCTACCAGGTGGGCGAGTGGTTCCAGTCCTACGCGGTGGGCAAGAGCCGGCGCAACATCACCGAGCTGATGGACATTCGCCCGGACTACGCCAACCTTGAACAGGACGGCAAGGTGGAACGGGTGGACCCGGACGAGGTGGCCGTGGGCACGGTGATCCTGGTCCAGCCCGGCGAGAAGGTGCCTATTGACGGTGTGGTCACCGAGGGAAGTTCCAGCCTGAACACCGCCGCCCTGACCGGCGAGAGCCTGCCCCGCGAGGTCAAGGCCGGCGATGAGATCATCAGCGGCTGCATCAACATGACCGGTCTGCTGCGTGTGCGCACCACCAAGGAATTTGGCGAGAGCACCGTGTCCAAAATTCTGGATCTGGTGGAGAACGCCACCTCCCGCAAATCCCGCTCGGAGGACTTCATCTCCCGCTTTGCCCAGATCTACACCCCCGCCGTTTGCTACGCCGCCCTGGCGCTGGCTGTGCTGCCGCCCCTGGTGCGCCTGTTCCTGCTGGGGCTGGACGCCGGCTGGGAGATCTGGGTCTACCGTGCGCTCACCTTCCTGGTTGCCAGCTGCCCCTGCGCGCTGGTCATCTCGGTCCCCCTCTCCTTCTTTGCGGGGATCGGCGGCGCCAGTAAAGCCGGTGTGCTGGTCAAGGGCTCCAACTATCTGGAGACCCTTTCCAAGACCCGGGTGGTCGTATTTGACAAAACCGGTACCCTGACCCAGGGCGTATTTGAGGTGAACGGCATCCATCACAACGAGATGGACGACGCCCGGCTGGTGGAATACGCCGCCCTGGCGGAAAGCGCCTCCTCCCACCCCATCAGCAAGAGTTTGCAGCGGGCTTATGGCCGGGAGATCGACCGCAGCCGCGTCACCGACGTGCAGGAGATCAGCGGCAACGGCGTGACGGCCAAGGTGGACGGCATCCCGGTGGCCGTGGGCAACGACAAGCTCATGGACCGGCTGGGCGTCACCTATATTCCCTGCCACAGCGTGGGCACCATACTCCATATCGCGATCAAAGGGAAATACGCCGGACATATTGTGATTTCGGACCGGATCAAACCCCACTCTAAGCAGGCCATTGAGGCGCTTCGCGCAGCGGGTGTGCAAAAAATCGTGATGCTCACCGGCGACGCGGACAAGGTGGCCCGGCAGGTGGCCGAAACCCTGGGCGTGGACCAGGTATACAGCCAGCTGCTGCCCGCCGACAAGGTGGATAAGGTGGAGGCCCTTCTGGCGGATAACGCCGGCTCAAACGCCAAGCTGGCCTTTGTGGGCGACGGCATCAACGACGCGCCGGTTCTGGGCCGCGCGGATATCGGCATCGCCATGGGCGCTATGGGATCGGACGCCGCCATCGAGGCCGCCGACGTAGTGCTGATGGACGACGATCCACTGCAAATTTCCAAAGCGATCAAGATCAGCCGCAAATGTCTGGGCATCGTGTACCAGAACATCACCTTCGCCATCGGGATCAAGCTGCTCTGCCTTGTGCTGGTGGCATTCGGCGTCGCCAACATGTGGCTGGCGGTCTTTGCCGATGTGGGCGTGATGATCCTGGCGGTTTTGAACGCCATCCGCGCCCTGTTCGTCAAGAATCTGTAAACGGCCGCGCACCGGCCTCCCGCCCGGGAGCCCCGCAAGGGGGTTCCCGGGCGTTTTGCATCTTTGGACGGCGTATTTTCCTCTTGCATCGGCGGGGGCAAAAGTATATTGTAATAGGGATGACCGCCGGGGATGTGGCCGGCAGAAAGAGAGAGTATCGTATGTGGCAGAATTTGACCCCCTTTGAGCAAGACCTACTGGCAGCGCTGCAGGCCCAAGAACCGGCTCTCCCGGTATCGGTGGAACACGGCGGCCGCGGAATCGAACTGACGCGGACCGGATCCGGCTGGGAACTTCGTCTGAAAGCGCCCGCCATGCTGGGCCGGGCGACCGTTCTTCTGGAAGAAAACCAGGACCGGCCGGCGGGCTGGCAGTATACGGAAGAGCCAGCCTATCCGCGCCTGGGCGTTATGGTGGACTGTTCCCGCAACGCGGTGCCGACGGTGGGCTCGCTGCAACGGCTGCTGCGGCAGCTGTGCCGGATGGGCTACAACACCGTTCAGCTGTACATGGAGGACGTGTACGAGGTGGAGGGTTACCCCTATTTCGGGCACGGGCGCGGCCGCTACACCAAGGCGGAACTGAAGGAACTGGACGCCTTTGCGGCCCGGCTGGGCATCGAACTGGTGCCCGCCATCCAGACGCTGGCGCACCTGGGCCAGACCCTCAAGTGGAAAGCCATGGAGCGGTTCGTGGACACCGGCGACATTCTGCTGGCCGATTCCGCCGACACGACCGCCCTGCTGAACGCCATGTTTGACACCCTGCGGGAATGTTTTACCACCGACCGGGTCAACATCGGCATGGACGAGGCCCACATGCTGGGGTTGGGCAAGCACCTGGATCAGCACGGATACGAGGACCGCACCGCTCTGATGCTGCGCCATTTCCAGCTGGTGCACACGGTGGCCAACGCCCACGGGTTCCACCCCATGCTGTGGAGCGATATGTTCTTCCGGCTGGCTTCCGGCGGCCAATACTATGCCCCGGACTGCGCGCTGGATCTGTCCATTGCCGACGCGATCCCAGCGGATACTTCCCTGGTTTACTGGGATTACTATTCGCTGGACAGCGGGATCTACGACAAAATGCTGGACCGACACAAACAGCTTTGCGACCGGACCCTGTTTGCCGGCGGAGCCTGGAAGTGGTCCGGGTTTGCCCCGGCCAACCGATTCAGCCTGGAACTGGCCGACCTGGCCCACGCCGCCTGCGTGCGGCACGGGGTGGAGGAGGTGCTCATCACCCTTTGGAGCGACAACGGCGCTGAGTGCCCGCTGGAATCGGTGCTGCCCTCGCTGCAATACTGGGCGGAATTGTGCTGGTGGAAAGAGGCGCACCGGGAGGCGGCCGCGGCGCATTTTGCCCGCACCTGCGGCGGCAGCTGGGAGGATTTCCTGTTGTTCGACGAACTGGCTTTCACCCCCGACAACCCCGCGCCGGGGCGTCTGGCGGTCAACGCGACCAAAACCCTGCTGTACGAGGATCTTCTCACCCCGCTGTTCAGCCCGGCGCTGGATCTGGGTGGGTATGAAGCGCATCTGCGCCAGTGCGGTGAACGGCTTGCCCGGGCGGAGCAGCAGGCCGGCGAGTGGCGCGGGCTGTTCCGGTTCTACCGGACCCTGGCCGACGCGCTGGCCGCCAAGGCCGAGGTGCAGCGCGCCCTGCGCACGGCCTGGGGACGCAAGGACCGGGCAGCGCTGGAGCGGCTGTGCCGGGAGAGTCTGTCGGCGCTGCGCGCGGCGGAAGAAACCTTCGCGGAAGCGTTCCGGGCATACTGGCTGGCCAACAACAAGGCGCCCGGGCTGGATATCTTTGATCTGCGCATTGGCGGCCAGCTGGAACGCGTCTGTGCCGCCCGTCGCCGTCTGGAAAGCTGGCTGCGCGGCGAAACAGACACCATCGAGGAACTGGATCTTCCCTGGCTGCCCTTTGACCCCAAACAGGCGGAACTGGGGCATGCCGATGTGCCGGCGCCTTTCTGGCACCGGATCGCCTCCGCCACCGACATCTCGCTGATCTGAACGGCCAGGAGGGGCAACTATGGAGTGGATTGAGCAGCGGCAGACCAGGCAGGACACCGAAATCCTGCGTCATGCTCGGGATATTCTGGTACAGGCCCGTGACAGCCGGGTAAAAGGAGGCGATTAAGATGGAGGGACTGATTGCCTGCCTGGCAACCGTTGTCGCGGGGCTGCTCCTCGCAGGAATTGCCTATCATATCGGAAAGCCCCGGGAGAAGCGCGTGGATACCTACAATCCCCTCTCGCCCACCCTGCGCTGGCTGAATGTAGCCGCGTCCATTCTGGTGGCCGCCAACCACGGCGATTTCCGGCACATGGCGGGAACATTCTATCCGGGCAATGAAAACCGCCCAAACTGGATCGCCGGGTTTCACCGGATGCTGAAGAGATCCTGGGAGATCGAAAACCATGAACAGGCCCTGGCGGAGATGCGGGAGTTGCTGGACGCGGGGATGCGGGTCCAATACCGGCGGGAGATGCAGCTGCTGGAGACCCGATACGCCGGTTTCTCAGAGGAAGAATTGATTGCGGTGGCCCGTCGGGAGAATCCTCAGGCCGACGAGGGCAGCTATCTGCCCAAAATGCTGACCGCCTACCGGCGATACGGGGAAAACGCCCTGCTGGGTTGGGATATGGGGCGGGCGGCCTTTGTGGCCCAGTGCTGTTATCTCGTGGGCTATCTGCGGATGGACGAGATGCTGGAGATCGGCGTGGAAGCCGGCCGTAGCGCCCAGGAGGTATTCCACAGCTGGGAAGAGATGATGGAGAGCTATCTGCTGGGCGGTCAGTTCTGGAAGCACGAGGACAAAAACGACCCGCGCTCGATGACGGCCAAGCGCTGGAAACTCTACCGCAAACTGTGGCGCGGTGATACCCTTTTCCGGCAATCGCCGTATCTGATGGTCCCCTTCGATCTGCCGCTGTCCACCGAAATCGTCACCGACAAGTACGGTTTTCTGCCGGAATACCAAAAGGCGCAAACCGGCACAAAGAACTGAACAAGACACCCTTTCTTCTCCCCGTCTTTCAGAACGCCGGGGCACGCGCCCGGGACAGACAAAAGGCTTGCCGCCTGCTTTTCACGCAGGCGGCAAGCCTTTTTGCCTGCTCCTTCTACAATCATAATCCACCGGGTAAAGGCTGGTCAGCGGAAGGAAAAACTGGCGCGCCAGTTCCATACACACCGCGGAATGAGCGATCACCGTGGGATGAAAGCGGTCGCATACCTCCTGAAGGTTTGCAATATGGTCGGCATGGGTGTGGTTCAAAAAGACGTAGTCGCCCCCTTCCAGATCGTCGGTGGTAAAGTTCGGGGGCCACTTATCCACCAGCGGGTCCTCATCCTGATGATACCAGGGGTCGGTCAGCAGGGTTTTTCCGTTGGAAAATCGAAATTCAAAACATTGCGCATTGATCCAGCGAAATACCAGGGTATGGGATACCGCCAGGTTTTTCATGCAAAAACACTTCCGTCGCAATCCTGTCGGCTTCATTCAAATACGTGCGCCTATCCCCAGATGCCCACGCCGCTGTCACCACCACATGCAGGAAGATCTGCGAGCCGTTGGCGTCAAACACATGGGGGATCTTGCATCCGCAGCCACCTTTGCCGCGGATCTTTCGCGCTTTGTATTGACAATTCGCCCGTTTCATGATACTGTGGACAGGTATTGAATAGCAAACCGTTGATGCGGGGATAAAGGCAACAATGCCCTCACAGAGAGCCTGCGATGCTGCGAATCAGGCAGGAAACATGTTGTCAAATGGGCCGCGGAGGGCGCAGTCAAATGAGGGAACCTCCCCCTCAGAGTATTCTGCGACGTGCCGGTATACGTCAGTTACCCGGGGCACGCTTGTGCCCCTGTTAAGCGCACAGGAACCTGCCTGTGAATCAAGGTGGCACCACGGATAAGATTCCTTATTCGCCCTTGACAGAGTCGTCTGTCGGGGGCGTTTTGGTTTATGCGCGCCGATTTGACGGACACCAGAAAACGAAGGAGTGTGTACAATGAGCAAGATCATTTTGACCGGGGACCGGCCGACCGGTCGGCTGCATCTGGGGCACTATGTCGGATCTTTGAAGCGGCGGGTGGCGCTGCAGAACTCGGGGGAATACGAGAAGGTCCTGATCATGATCGCGGACGCCCAGGCCCTGACCGACAATTTTGACAACCCGGAAAAGATCCGGCAGAACATTCTGGAGGTCGCCCTGGACTATCTGTCGGTGGGGCTTGATCCCAGCCTTTCCACCCTGTTCATCCAATCCCAGATCCCCGAGTTGACCGAGCTCACCTTCTACTATCTGAATCTGGTCAGCGTTTCCCGGCTGCAGCGCAACCCGACGGTGAAGTCCGAGATCCAGCTGCGCAACTTTGAGGCGAGCATCCCCACGGGATTCCTCTGCTACCCGGTGAGCCAGGCGGCCGACATCACCGCCTTCAAGGCGACCACGGTGCCGGTGGGCGAGGATCAGCTGCCCATGCTGGAGCAGACCCGGGAAATTGTGCGCAAGTTCAACTCGATCTACCAGGAAACGCTGGTGGAGCCCGAGGCGCTGCTGCCGGAAAACAGCGTCTGCTGCCGTCTGCCGGGCACCGACGGAAAGGCCAAAATGAGCAAGTCCCTGGGCAACTGCATCTACCTGGCGGATTCGCCGGAGTGCGTGCACCAGAAGATCATGAGCATGTACACCGACCCGCAACATCTGAAGGTATCCGATCCCGGCCATGTGGAGGGGAACGCGGTGTTCACCTATCTGGACGCCTTCTGCGAAGCGCGGCATTTTGCCGAATTTCTGCCCGATTACGCCAACCTGGACGAACTGAAAGCCCACTACGAGCGCGGCGGCCTGGGGGATGTGAAGATCAAGAAATTCCTGGAGGCCATTCTCCAGCAGGAACTGGAACCCATCCGCGCGCGCCGGAAAGAATACGAGCAGAACATCGACGCGGTGTATGATATCCTCAAAGCCGGCTGCGGGAAGGCCCGCGCCATCGCGCAGCAAACGCTGGATGAGGTCAAGGCGGCGATGAAGATCAACTACTTTGAGGACGACAGTTTTCTGCAGGCCTACAAGGAAAAGTATCAGAACTGAGAGGAAGGAACCCAGCCTTTTGTCAGCAACAGACAGGGGCGGGAGCCGGCATGCCGGCTCCCGCCCCTGTTGTTTCGTTTATACATCCGTTTCCCTGCGGAAAATCTGGCTGCCGTTTCTGTCAGCCAGGGCTTCGTACAGGAAACCATGCCAATAGAAACGGAACCGCAGCGCGTTCCACCCTGCGGGCAACCGGGGTGAAAGGGATGGGCCGTCCGCGGTAAATCGCAGACCGGCAAAGCCGAATACCACCGCCTGCCAGGTCTCCCCCATGCCGGCCAGGTGCAACCCCTCCTTGCCGGTATTGTCCATGACCTCCCGCAGATCCAGATAGAGCGCCTTGGTAAAATAGCGCCAGGCGGCCTCGTCAAACCCGTTTTGGGCCGCGAAAAGGGCGTGACTGGCAAAACTCAGGGTGGAATCGTGCAGGCATTTGGGCGCAAAATCCTCCCAGGCGTTTTTCCTCTCTTCCTGGGTGAACCGATCCGGCAGACGGGTCATCAGCAGCAGGGTGTCCGCCTGTTTGATGACCTGATAGCGCTGCAGCCGATCAAAGCACACGTGATGATAGCTAGCCTCATCCCCCTGCTTCAAGGTGGACGGGTCCACCGGTTCCAGCAGGCGGAAGGTATCATCCGGCCACAGGCGGCCGGTGACCAGGTCCCGGGGAACCGGGATCCCGTCCCGCAGCCGCCGCCAGCTGTCCGTTTCCGCTTCGGTGAGCCCCAATGCCGCGTAGCGGGCCGGCTCCTCCCGGCGCAGCTCTTCCGCCGCGGTCAGCGCCAGATCCAGGTTATGCCGCACCATCTCGCCGGTGAACAGGTTATTGCTGGTGATGCCGCAGTATTCGTCCGGGCCCTTGCAGAAGAGCAGATTCTCCCGCCCGGTGCCCGGCTCGGTGGTATAGCGGCTGCGCCAGAACCGGGCGGTCTCCACATACACCTCCCGCGCGTCCCGCGCCAGGTCCGCATCGCCGGTCGCCTGCCCGTACTGATCCAGCGCATAGGCCACGTCGGCGGTAATATGCAGTTCGCTGGCGCCAATATCCCAGCTTTCGCACTGTTCCGAACCGTCATAGGAAGCCATCCAGGGATAACGGGCCCCCGCTCCATTCATCTTCTTCGCGAGGGTGCGGGCCTGGGGCAGACAGTGGATTCGATAACGCACCAGGCTCCGGGCGGACGGCGGGTCCGTATAGAGGAAAAAGGGCAGCATGAACAGGTCGGTGTCCCAGAAATAGCAGCCCTTGTACCGGGCATGGGTGAGCCCCCGCGCGCCAATGCTCACCGTATCGTCGCCGCCGCTGCAGCTGGCGGTGAGCTGAAATGCCAGATAGCGCAGGGCGGTCTGGGCGGCTTCATCCCCCTCCACCTGAATATCCATCACCTGCCACCGGCGGGCCCAGTGGCTCTGCGCCGCCGCCAGCAGTTCTTCCCAGCCCGTGTCGGAGGGCGGCGGGGCGATCCGCTCATCTCTGTCCCGGCTGGTAAAGACCATCGCCCGCTTTTCCACCACCAGCGGTGCGCCGGGGGCAACCTCCCCCTCAAAAACCAGGCCCAGCGCCTGACCCGGGCGATGAAAATACTCCGTCGCGGCGCCGCCCGTCACCCGGAAGGCCAGCTGCTGGCACAATTCCAGCCGGGTGGTGCGGCTGCGCCAGGAGCCGATGGCCGTGTTTTCGCCAAACCGGGGCGGCAACTCCTCCATCAGCTGCACCGTTTCGGTATTCTCCTTCACCTGATCGTCCGGCACCGGGCAGTTGCAGCTGGCGGCATAAACGCCGCTCTCCAGCCGGACCCGCACCGGTTTGTCGCCGGCCACCGTCAGACGCTGAGCCAGCAGTGCCGGGCGTTCGGGGTCAAACAGGCGTTCCTCGGTCACCCGCAGGGACGCCAGCCGGTATTCCAGCCGCAGCAGCCCTTTGTCCAACTCCAGCGTGCGCTGTACATTGCCACAGAGGGCGGGCTCCTGCCCCTCCGCCGTCAGACAGTGCCATACCGGCGTGGGCAGATGGAGGATATCGGTAATGCCGGGCTTGATCTCGTCAAACATTCCGGCCAGGAACAGCCCCTGCCGCACCGGACGGGGACGCGGATCGCCGGCGGAATAGCCCCGGACCCCCATCCGGCCGTTGCCGCAGAAGAACACGCTCTCCAGAAAATCGTCCTGGAACGGACCGTCCGCCGAAATGCGCCAGCCATCCAGCCGGATATCCTCACGCATGCCTGTCTCCTCCCTTCAGTGCCCGGCGCAGCGCGTAGCAGACAAAGCCCGCGCAGGTGGCGAAGGCCTCGCCGGTGGTGGATTCTCCCGTATACTCGTCAAAACTCTCGCAGGCGATGCCGTTGTCCAGCGGCGCGGCGCGCAGAATGGCCAGGCTGGATTCCACCCGGCCGCAGAGCAGGCTGTTGGCCACGCTGAGCAGCCAGGGATGGGGCGCGTGGGGGCAACCGATCTCAGCAAAGGGCAGGCCCGCGAAGCTGTACCGATAGGCCGGCGAGCGGATCAGGGCCACCGTGTTGCGCCAGACCGGGTCCTCCGGCTCACAGAAACCCAGTTCCGCCAGCAACTGCAGACTGCCCGGCGGCTCGTCGTAGACATCGCTGCCGCCGGCCAGGTCCACGCTCCAGGCAAAGTAGGGCGCGCCGTCTTCCCCCGTTTTTACGCAGTGTTCCCACACCGCCCGCCGCACCGCCTCGGCCTCATCGGCCAGCGCGGCCCGCTCGGGGTACAGCCGGGCCAGCGCGCGCAGCGCCCGCCAGACCAAAGCGTTGTCGTAGGTCAGATAAGGATAGACCCGCTCGTCATCGGTGGGCTGGAGGAAGGTCTCATACAGGGCTGTCTCCGGGTGCCGGCGGGCAGCCAGCTTTTCCAGAATCTCCTGTACTCCCCGGCGCACCGCCAGGTCTTCCAGCAGCGCCCGGTCGCCGGTGGCGTTCACATACCGCTCCAGCGCCAGCACCGGGGCCATCAATTCGTCCAACTCAAAGCCCGGCTCCAGCACGGTGCCGTCGATGAACCGGGAGTGCACCCCCAGGTTGCGCCGCTGCCGGCCGAACACATATTCCAGCATCCGCCTTGCCAGGGCCGGATCAGCCCCGAGGATGGCCGGAAAACTCCAGAGCAGGCTGTCCCGGTCCCAGTAGGCGGCGCTCACATAGTAGCGGGGGCTGCGGCTGGTGACCAGCACCAGTTCCTCGGTGTCCAGGGTGACGCCGGTGGAAAAATGGATGCAGAAAAACAGGTTCGTGTTGTACAGGGCGGTGAGGGCAGGGTCGCCCAGATCGGCGCTGCGGGCACCCAGCCAGGCCAGGGTACGGCGCAGTTCGACGTCCCAGCCCTGACGCAGCATCTCTTTCGCGCTGGCGGCCGCGCCCACCTCTTCGCAGCCAAATCCCCACCAGAACACCGCCTCCCGGCTC
>CALXIA010000036.1 GCA_944388245.1 uncultured Gemmiger sp.
TATATGGCTTCGATCCCATCCATATGGTGGATCTGAAGGCCCTGATGGGGGACACCAGCGACAACATCCCCGGCGTGGCCGGCATCGGGGAAAAGACCGCCCTGGCCCTTATTCAGAAGTTCGGCACCCTGGACGGGGTGTACGAGCATATCGACGATCCGGCCATCAAGCCGGGGGTTCGCACCAAGCTGCTGGCCCACCGGGAGGAGGCCCAGCTCAGCCGCACCCTGGCCACCATCGACTGCGTCGCCCCCATCGACACCGACGAAGCGGCCTACCGCCGCCAGCCCGGCGATCCGGCCGCGGCGGCCGCGCTGCTGGCGGATCTGGAGATGCACAACATGATCGGCCGGCTGGGCCTGCCCGAACCGGGCGCCGCCGCCCCTGCCGCCGCGGCGGAACTGCCCATTGTCTGCCTGGCGCCACTGCCCGCCTCCCCCGCCGGCCCGGTGTACCTGGCCCGGAGCGGGCTGGTACGCGGTGGCGGACAACGCCGCCTTCACGGTGGAGGAGAGCCGTCTGCCCGCTCTGCTGGACGGGGAGACGGAACTGCGGGTCTTTGACGCGAAACCCCTCTACCACATCGCGCTGGACGCGGGCGGCGAGGGCAAGGCCATCACCTTTGACGGCAAGCTGGCCGCCTACCTGCTGAACCCCTCCGCCAGCGAATACTCGGTGGGGCATCTGGCCGCCGAGTACGGGGTGCGTCCCGCCTTTGTATGCGAGGAGTGCCCCGACGCGGGGGTGCTGGCGGGGGTGTGCCAGGCCTTGCAGGACAAGGTGACCGCCGACGGCATGGACGAACTGCTGCGCACCATCGAACTGCCGCTGGCCCGGGTGCTGGCGGATATGGAACGGTACGGCATGCAGCTGGACGGGGCCGGTCTGGAGGCCTTTGGCCAGACCCTGAAGACCGAACTGGACGCCTGCCTGGCCCGGATCTGGGAGGCGGTGGGATACGAGTTCAACCTGAACAGCCCCAAACAGCTGGGCCAGGCCCTGTTTGACAAGCTGGGGCTGCCGCCCCGCAAAAAGACCAAGAGCGGCTATTCCACCGACGCGGAGACCCTGGAGAGCCTGCGGGGCTACCATCCGGTGATCGAGGACATCCTGCAATACCGGGTGTACCAGAAGCTGAACAGCACCTATGTGGAGGGGCTGCTGCGCCAGCTGGGGCCGGACGGCCGGGTGCACAGCACCTTTATCCAGACCGAGACCCGCACCGGCCGCATCAGTTCCACCGAACCCAATCTGCAGAACATCCCGGTGCGCACCCAGCTGGGCAGCCGCCTGCGGGAGTTCTTCACCGCGAAGCCCGGCTGGCTTCTGGCCGACGCGGACTACAGCCAGATCGAGCTGCGCATCCTGGCCCACATCTCGGGGGACGAGACCATGCGCCAGGCCTTTGCCCACGGGGAGGACATCCACCGCAGCACCGCCGCCAAAATTTACAATCTGCCCCCGGAGATGATCACCCCCCAGCTGCGCTCCAGCGCCAAGGCGGTGAACTTCGGCATCGTGTACGGCATCGGGGCCTACAGCCTGAGCCAGGACATCGGGGTGAGCGTCAAGGAGGCCGACCAGTTTATCAAAAACTATCTGGACACCTTCCCCGGCGTGAAAAAATATATGGACGACACCATCGCGTTCGGGCGGGAGCACGGCTATGTGACCACCCTGTACGGGCGGCGGCGGGCGCTGCCCGAACTGGCCAGCAACAACCGGAACGTGCGGGCGCTGGGGGAGCGGATGGCCATGAACACCCCCATTCAGGGCACGGCGGCGGACGTGATCAAGCTGGCCATGGTGCGGGTCTGGCGGCGGCTGCGGGAGGAAAAGCTGGCGGCCCGGCTGATTTTGCAGGTGCACGACGAACTGATCGTGGAGACCCCGCCCCAGGAAAAGGACCAGGTGACCCGTATCCTGAAGGAAGAGATGCAGGGCGCGGCCAACTTTACCGTGCCGCTGACCGCCGACGTGGGCACCGGCTTCACCTGGCGGGAGGCCCACTGAGATGGGCTGGACCATCCGCCCCGCCCGGCCGGAGGATCTGCCCCGCTGCGCGGCCATCGAGGCCACCGCTCCCGACCCCTGGACCGAGAGCCAGCTGGCGGAGGAACTGGCCGGCGGGTTCGGCCGGCTGTTCGTGGCCTGCCGGGACGGGCAGGTGCAGGGGCTGGCGGTGTTCCAGCTGGCGGCGGGCGAGGCCAGCCTGAACGCTTTAACCGTGGACCCGGCCGTTCGCCGGCAGGGCGCGGGCCGGGCGCTGCTGACCGGCGCCCTGGCGGCCCTGCGCGCCGAGGGGGCGCACCGCTGCTTTTTGGAGGTGCGGGCGGGCAACACCGCCGCCCGCGCTTTGTATGAGAGCCTGGGCTTTGCCGCCGCGGGGCTGCGCCGGAACTTCTATCGGGACCCCGCCGAGGACGGCGTGGTCATGGCATGGGACGCGAATTAACTACAATTCGTATTATTTTGTGAGGATTTGACAAAATGTTGATTCTAGGGATCGAGAGCAGCTGCGACGAGACCGCCGCCGCGGTGGTGGAGGACGGGCGGCGAATCGTGAGCAACGTGATCGCCACCAGTGTGCAGGAACAGGCCCTGTACGGCGGGGTGGTGCCGGAGATCGCCAGCCGGCGGCACATCGAATCCATCAGCGCGGTGGCGCAGAAGGCGCTGGGCGACGCGGGCCTGCGGGCGGAAGAGCTGGACGCGATCGCGGCCACCTTCGCCCCCGGGCTGATCGGGGCGCTGCTGGTGGGGCTGAACTTTGCCAAGGGGCTCAGCTTTTCCAGCGGCAAGCCGCTGGTGGGGGTGCACCATCTGCGGGGGCACATCGCGGCGCTGTACCTGACCTGGCCGGAACTGAAGCCGCCGTTTCTCTGCCTGGTGGTCAGCGGCGGCCACAGCCACATCGTCCAGGTGGAGGACTACACCCGGTTCAAGGTGCTGGGCCGCACGGTGGACGACGCGGCGGGCGAGGCCTTTGACAAGGTGGCCCGCACCCTGGGGCTTGGATACCCGGGCGGGCCGGCCATCAGCAAGGCGGCCAAGGGCGGCAACCCCCACGGCTACTCCCTGCCGGTGCCCCATGTGGAGGGGCCCTACAACGTGAGCTTTTCCGGGCTCAAGACCGCGGTGCTCAACGCGGTGAACCAGGCGAAGATGAAGGATGAGGCGCTGAATGTGGCCGACATGGCCGCCAGCTTTGAGTGGCGGATCGACGAGATCCTGGCGGACAAGCTGCTGGCCGCCGCCCGGGACACCGGCGCCAGGACCCTCTGTCTGGCGGGCGGCGTGGCGGCCAACGGCCTGCTGCGGAAGCTGGTGGAGGAGGGCGCGGCCAAGCAGGGCATCCGGGTGTATCTGCCCGACCCGGCCCTCTGCGGCGACAACGCCGCCATGATCGCCAGCCAGGGCTACTACGAGTTCACCGCCGGGCATATCGCGGACCTGTCGCTGAACGGCATGGCCACCCTGCCCATCGACTACATCTGACAAAAGGAAACGCGCCCTCCCGGCCGGGAGGGCGCGTTTTGCGTTTGGATCAGCCCTTTTGGGCAAACTTGCGTTTCAGACATTCCGCCACATAGGGGTTCACAAAGTGGGATACATCGCTGCCGTAGCTGGCCACCTCTTTGGCCATGGTGGAGGACAGATAGGCGTATTGCAGGCTGGTGGTGAAGAACATAGTGTCCACCGTGGGCTCGATCACCCGGTTGGTCTGGGCGATCTGCATCTCGCTCTCAAAATCGGTGACCGCCCGCAGGCCCCGGATGATCAGGGACGCGCCGTTCTGTTTGGCAAATTCCACCGTCAGGCCGTCAAAGGTCTGCACCGTCACATTGGAAAACTCCTGCACCGAGTGACGCAGCATATCCAGCCGTTCCTCGATGGTGAACAGCGGGGTCTTTTTTTTGTTGATCAGGATGCCCACGACCAGCCGGTCCACCGCCCGGGAGGCCCGGCGGATAATGTCCATGTGGCCCAGTGTGACCGGATCAAAGCTGCCGGGATACACCGCAGTAATCATAGGGATCGCCTCCTTGGGGGAATGGAATGCCAGATTCCCCTATTATTGTTGTACACGATTCTCACGAATTTTTCAATATTTTTTTGTCAAGGGCGCATCTTGTTCAGATGCCGCGCGGGGCGGTATAATAAAAAAAAGGCGTTTCGCAGGCTGCTGTGAAACGCCTTTGGCAGCAGGAGGTAGCCATGGAATTTCATCGTATCATTACCCACAAGAGCAACCTGGAACTCAAGTACGCGCGCGGTCATTTTGTGACCAACCACAGCCACACCAACTACTACATCGATATCACGACCCTCAAGACCCGCCTGAAAGAAGCGGAGGCGGTGGCGCGGGAGTTGGTGATGCACTACCAGAGCAGCACCGTTGTGGACACCATCCTCTGCCTGGACGATACCCAGGTGATCGGCACCTGTGTGGCAAAGGAACTGACCAGTTCCGGCTTCATGAGCCTGAACGCCCACGAGACCATCTATGTGCTGACCCCGGAATACAACTCCAACAGCCAGCTGATCTTCCGGGACAACACCATGCCCATGATCCGGGGCAAAAACGTGCTGATCCTGATGGCCTCGGTATCCAGCGGCATCACCATCCACAAGAGCATGGAATGCGTGCAGTATTACGGCGGCAAGATCGCGGGGCTGTCCGCCATCTACAGTTCCACCAAAGAGGTGGACGGCATCCCGGTGGTCTCGGTATTCAACCAGGAAGAACTGCCCGATTACCACAGCTACAGCTACCACGACTGCCCCTTCTGCCGCCAGGGCATGAAGATCGACGCCCTGGTCAACGGCTACGGCTATTCCAAGATGGGGTAATTTCCTTTTGGGCCCAGAAAACGGTCTGCGCACAGGCGCAGACCGTTTTTTTACTTCTTTACGCCCTTGAAGATCTCGATCTCGCTGGCGGGCAGCTCATGGCGGAAGTCATGCTCGGTGCGGTACAGGTTGCCGCAGATGCAGCGCTCCTCCCCGCGGGCGTCCAGCGGAATGTAGTAGCCGCAGGTGGTGCAGCGGGCGTACAGCCCCGGCTTGCGCTTGAAGGTCTTGGACATAAAGCCGGTGGCCTTGGGCCCATGGCCCACATAGGTGAACTGCATCGAATCCTTCAGTTCCTGCTGCTGCTTTTCCAGCTTAGTCTTGTCCACATTCCAGTTGCTCAGCATGGTCACGCCTCCTTTTCAGCCCCGGCAGCCCAGATCGTCCCAATCCCCGAAATCCGCCGGATCCGCGATCCGGGTGGGGTCCAGTCTGCCGTTCTCGTCCAGCGGGCGCTGGGCCGCGCCCAGGGTCACCGGGTTCACGTTGGGGCCCGCGTCCGGCGTCGGGGCCGGATAGACCGGCGCCGCGTCTTCCGCCGGCTCGGCGGGCTGCGGCGCGTGTTCGTCCTGGCCGGACAGTTCCACAAACTCCCCTTCGATATACCGGTCCTTGTTGTAATCCTGCAGAATTTTGATGGCCAGCGCGCTGGCACCCAGCCCCAGCGCAACAGCCAGCATCCGACGAATAAAGCCCATAATGGCGGCCTGTCTCCTTTCGCTGCGGGGTTAGCCCCGACCTGTGTATCAGTATAGCACATCCGGCACGCCGCCCGCAAGCCGCAGCCCTCAGCTGAAGGTCACCACATCGTCGGCGGGCGCTTCGGCGGGGCCGATCTCCAGTGCCGTGAGCACCGGGCCCTCGCCCCGGTAGAGCGGGTGGTACTTCACCCGCAGCCGGGCGGTCAGGGTGATCCAGCTGCGCTCGGTCAGCTGGTCGCAATGATCATACTTGCAGGGAAAGCCCACAAACTGGATATCCTGGATGCAGCAGGTCATGGCGAAGCGGCCGGGCACAAAGGCCCCCTGCCCCGCCCGCCGGCTCAGGCAGACCTGGGCGGTGAACCGCACCGTCTTGCCGTCGTACCGGTCCGGGTTCTGGTTGCAGTCCAGATAAAAGATGCCGAAATCCTCGTCCGCGATCTGCACCACGTCGGCCTCCAGGTCGTAGGGCAGCGGGTCCTCGATCTCGTCGTACTCCACGCTGCCGTCGGCGTATTCGTAGGCGATGTCGCACTTGCGGCTGGCCTGCCGCACCGCCTTGTGGATCGCCTGGCGGTCCTCGTCGCTCCGGACGGCCTCCGCCCGGTTGACCACCAGCAGTTCCGACAGGGCGAACTTGTCCAGCATCAGCTGGCGCATATTTTCAAAATACATCGAGAAGGTGGTGCCGTCGGCGGTGGCGATGCACTGGTACAGCACCCAGTTTTTCGGCATGGCGTCCAGCAGGTCCTGGATCATCCACATGCCATTGTACTCCACCAGCACCCGGGTGGAACCGTGTTTCTTCACCAGTTCCTCCAGATAGGCGGCGTTCAGCTGCGCCTTGTCCTCGATGCTCTCCATCGACACCCCGCCAAAGGCGAACTCGTCCGGATTATACTCCTCTTCCCCCTCTTCGCAGACCAGCAGCAGGGTCTTGTCGCCGCTGTCAAACTGGGGGTCCTGCAAGGTCTCCTGCACAAAGCGGGTCTTGCCGCTTTCCAGAAACCCCACAAACAGATAAACGGGAATCTCTTTCATGCCGCGCTCCTTCTCACACGCCGAACAGCCGGGTCAGGCCGGCCTCGTCCAGCTTGCTGCCGATTACGCACAGCCGGCCGGTAACGTCCGCCGCGCCGGTGCGCACCTGCCATTCGCCGGGCACATAGTCGAAGTGATACCACACTCCGTCCTCGCCGGGCAGAATGCCCTTGGCCCGCAGCACCGCGCCAAACTCCCCGCTGTCCAGAGCCTGCAGATCAAACTCCAGCTGGGCCTTGGTGAACCGGGCCGGGGTCTCCTTGCCCCAGCTGGTGAACACCTCGTCGGCATGGTGGTGATGGTGGTGGTCGTGGTCGTGGCAACCGCAGCCGCAGCTCTCCCCGTGCTCATGATGGTGCTCGTGCTCCTCATGGTCGTGGCCGCAGCCGCAGTGGTCATGGTCGTGATGGTGCTCGTGGTCATGACAGCCGCAGCCGCAACCCTCCCCGTGCTCATGATGGTGCTCGTGCTCCTCATGGTCGTGATGGTGCTCGTGGTGGTCGTGCTCCTCCTGCTCCACCTGGGCCAGCAGCTGCTGGGTCAGGCTGGGCCGGCCCTCCATGGCCTCCAGGATCTGGGCGCCGGTGAGCTGGTCCCAGTCGGTGGTGACGATGGTGGCGCCGGGGTTCTTCTCCCGCAGCATCGCCACAGCCGCCTCCACCTTGGCCGGATCGGCCTTGCCGGTGCGGCTCAGCAGGATGGTGCCGGCATGCTCGATCTGGTCGTTGTAGAACTCCCCGAAGTTCTTCATATACAGTTTGACCTTGTTCACGTCGGCCACCGTCACGAAGGCGTTCAGCTCCACGTCCAGATGCTCGGCCACCGCCTGCACCGCGCGGGTCACGTCGCTGAGTTTGCCCACGCCGGAGGGCTCGATCAGGATGCGGTCGGGGTGGTAGGTCTCCACCACCTTTTCCAGGGCGGTGCGGAAATCCCCCACCAGGCTGCAGCAGATGCAGCCGGAATTCATCTCGGTGATCTGGATGCCCGCCTCTTTCAGGAAACCGCCGTCAATGCCGATCTCGCCAAATTCGTTCTCGATCAGCACCAGCTTCTGGCCGGCAAACGCCTCCGCGATCAGTTTTTTGATCAGGGTCGTCTTGCCCGCGCCGAGAAAACCGGAAAAAACATCAATCTTGGTCATGGTACAACCACCTTTTCTATAATAAATAGGAAAACAGATATAGATGAACTATACCTATTATATCTCTTTTGTCAAGAGGACAAACCCATGCTTTACTCCTGCGCCCGGACGTGCTACTATACAGGCAGCAGAATCTTCTGGAGGTGTATGAAGAATGGAAACTATCGAACGTCTGGCCCGGCTGCGGGCCCGTATGCAGGAGGCCGGCGTCGCCGGCTGTCTGATCCCGTCCAGCGATCCCCACGCCAGCGAATATCTGCCCGATCACTGGGCGGCCCGCCGGTACTTTTCCGGCTTTACCGGCAGCGTGGGAACGCTGGCGGTGACCCTGACCGGGGCGGCTTTGTGGGTAGACGGACGGTACTTTGTGCAGGCGGAGCATCAGCTGGAGGGCAGCGGCATCGAACTGCAGCGGATGGGGCTGCCCGGCGTGCCCACCGTTGAGGAGTATCTGGCCCGGGTGTTGAGCAAGGGCGACATTCTGGCGCTGGACGGCGCCGTGACCCCCACCGCCCAGGTACGGCGGCTGCAAAAAGCGCTGGACAAGCGGGGTGTGACGGTGCGGGATCTGGATCTGCCCGGCAGCTGCTGGGAAGATCGGCCGCCGCTTCCCGCCACCCCCTGCTTTATTCTGGGCCGGGAGCTCGCCGGGCTGACCGCTGCGGAAAAGCTGGCCAAGCTGCGGGAGCAGCTGGACAAGGAGGGCGCCGACGGCATCCTGGTGGGCCGGCTGGACAGCGTGGCCTGGCTGCTGAATCTGCGGGCCTTTGATCTGGACTGCACCCCCTTTGCCCTGGCCTGGTGCTGGGTGGACCGGGGCCGCGCCGTGGTGTTCCTGGACGGCAGCCGCGCCGACGAGACGGTGCGCGCCTATCTGGCGGAGAACGGCGTGGAACTGCAGGGATACGACCAGGTGGAGGAATTCCTGGCCGGTGTGCGCGCGCCGCTGGTGCTGCGGACCGAGCCGGACAGCCTGAACTGGCGGTTCTGGCGCACGCTGGAAGCCAACAGCGCGGTGACGGTGCAGGAGGGCGAGGACCCGATCCAGGACATGAAGGCGGTCAAGAACGAGGCCGAGATCGCCTGCATCCGGGCCAGCCACCGGAAGGACGGCGCGGCCATGGTGCGGTTCGAGCGGGAGCTGGAGCGCCGTCTGGCGGCGGGCGAGACCCTGTACGAGTCGGACATTGCGGATATCCTGATCGACTGCCGCCGCAAGGGCGAGGGCTACCTGGAAGAGAGTTTCTCGGCCATCTCGGCCTGCGGGGCCAACGCGGCGATGATGCATTACCACGCCGAGCCGGGCGCCTGCAGCCCGCTGGCGGATCACGGCTTTCTGCTGGTGGACTGCGGCGGCCAGTACCGGGACGGCACCACCGACATCACCCGCACCTACGCGCTGGGGCCGCTGACCGACCAGGAGAAGCGGATGTACACCCTGGTGCTCAAGGCGCACATCAACATGGCCATGGTGGTGTTCCCGCTGGGCAGCACCGGCGGCAACCTGGATCTGGCTTCCCGGCGCATCCTCTGGGCTGAGGGGCTGGACTACCGGTGCGGCACCGGCCACGGCGTGGGCTTTGTGGGCGGCGTGCACGAGACCCCGCCCCGGCTGAACCAGTCCGACCGGAAGGCCATCCGGCCCGGCATGGTGGTGACCGACGAACCCGGCTACTACGAGACCGATGTGATGGGCATCCGCATTGAGAACGAGCTGCTCTGCGTGTCCCGTTTCCACACCGAGTACGGCGAGTTCTGCGGCTTTGAACCCCTGACCCGCTGCCCCATCGGCCGGCAGGCCATCCTGCCCGAACTGCTCTCCGCCGAGGAGAAAGCCTGGCTGAACGCCTTCCACCAGACGGTGCTGGAGGATCTGTCCGGGCTGCTGGACGAGGAGGAGCGGGCCTGGCTGGCCGATCGGTGCCGTCCTCTGGAAGAATAAGAAATCCCCCGCGCAATTTGTTCGATTTTCGCCAAATTGCGCGGGGACTTTTTGTGCACATATTCAATTTTTTTGTCGCATTTATTGACATTTTGTGAACAAAAGTGTAGCATTAATATGATTTTCGTCTGAAAGAAGGCCGTTTTTTCGGGCGACGAGCATTGAGAGAAGGACGGGAGGCATCGTTGCATGTTTACGATTGGACTGTTTGCCCTATGGTTGATCCTGAACGGGCGGATCACCCTGGAACTGGTCCTGATCGGGATCGTTCTCAGTTTGCTGCTGAGCACCTTCGCGATCCGGTTCTGCGGCTGGAGCGTACGGTATGAAACGCTGGTGCTGCGGCTCAGCGGCAAACTGCTGGCCTATTTCGCGCTGCTGTTCAAGGAGATCATCAAGGCGAATCTGGATGTGATCCGGGTGATCCTGAGCCCCAGCTTGAAGGAACTGGACCCCCAGCTGGTATTCTTTGACTGCAAGCTGAAAAGCGCCGTGTGCAAAACCATGCTGGCGGATTCCATCACCATCACGCCGGGCACCATCACCGTGGGGATGTACGATTCCACCCTGTGCGTTCACGCGCTGAACAAAAGCTTCGCCGCCGGCGCCAAGGACGGGCCGTTTTTGCCCCGGCTGCAAGAAATTGAAAAGGAGTTGAGCAAATGATCGAAGCGTTTCCTTTTCTGTATTCCCTGTGCGCCGGCGCGCTGGTGCTGATCGCCCTGCTGATCCTGTGCTGCCTGGTCTATGGTGTGCGCGGACGCCGCTTTACCGACCGGGTCGTGGCGGTCAATGTGATCGGCACCCTGACCATCAGCGCCATCGCGATCCTGTCTTTTGCGCTGCAGGAAAGCTACATTCTGGATATTGCCCTGATCTACGCGCTGCTGAACTTTCTGGCGGTGCTGGTGCTCTGCCGGGTGGTCACCCTGCGGGCCAAGGGCCGGCTGCGTCACCTGAAAGAAAAGCGGGACGCCGCGAAAGGAGGCGAGGCGAAATGATGCTGGCACGCGCGATCGTAGGCTCCGTTCTGGTCTGTCTGGGGCTGGTGGTCTTCTGCATCTCGCTGATCGGCGTTTACCGGTTCCGCTATGTGCTGAACCGGATGCACGCCTCGGCGCTGTGCGATACTCTGGGCAGTTTCCTGGTCATGCTGGGGCTGGCCATTCTGTTCTGGTCGGTGTGGGTCACCCTGAAACTGGCCTGCATTCTGGCGTTTTTGTGGATCACCGGGCCGGTGGCCACCCATCGCACCACCAAGGTGGAGGTGCTGACCGACGAATACGTAATGGAAGAATGTGAGGTGGAATAACCATGGAACTGTTTACCATCCTGCTGCTGGTTGGGCTGGTAGTCTGCGCCGTGAGCGCCTCGCTGGCCAAAAACCTGCTGAGCACCTTGTTGATCTACATGGCCTTCAGCTTGATGATGAGCATGATCTGGCTGCTGCTGCAGGCGCCGGATCTGGCCATTACCGAGGCCGCCGTGGGCGCCGGTGTGGACACCGTGCTGTTCCTGCTGACCCTCAAAACCATCCATGCTTTGAAAGGAACGAGGTCGGATAAGAGCCATGACGAAAAACATTAAGGAACGATGGCGGCAGTTTGCCGCCTGGGTCAACGGCGCGGACAGCGACACGCCTGTGGTGACCCCGGAAGAAAAACGCGCCGCCCGGCCGCATCCGCTCCGTTTTCTGCATGGGATGCTCAGCGAGAAAAACGAGATGCGGGTATACCACATCTTTTCGGTGGTGATGTGCCTGGTGTTTACCGGCACCCTGCTGCTGACCGTGCTGTATCTGCCCACCTTCGGCGGCGCGGGCAACCCCACCGAGAACGAGGTCATGGAGCGCTATGTGGAAAAGGGCATCGAAGAGGTGGGCGCCACCAACCTGATCAGCAACATCATTCTGGTCTACCGCGGATTTGATACCTTTGGTGAGAGCTGCGTGCTGTTCCTGGCGGCCACCTGCGTGATGATCCTGCTGCGCAAGGACGAAAAGAACACCACCGCCTACGATCTGGCCGAGCGGGCCGAGGACGCCGAGATCGAGAGCGAGGAGAACACCACCGTGCTGCGCAGCGTGGTGCGGATGCTCATGCCGGTCATCCTGCTGTTCGGCGTCTATGTGCTGCTGAACGGGCATCTGTCCCCCGGCGGCGGCTTCTCCGGCGGCGCGATCCTGGGCGCGGGGCTGATCCTGTTTGAGAACGCCTTTGGCGAGAAGGTGCGCCGCTTCATGAGCGAACACGTGTACCACTTTATCAAGGTGGCCGCCCTGTATTTCTACGGGTTCACCATGATCTACGTCTTTTTCACCGGAGCCAACGGTCTGCACAGCATCATCGGCACCGGCATCCCCGGCATGATCTTCAGCGCCGGCGTGATTATGCCCATCAATGTGGCGGTGGGCCTTGAGGTGGCATGCACCATGTACGCCTTCTACGCATTCTTCAGCAAGGGGGAACTGTAACATGAGCAACGCGATCGCCACCTGGTCCGGCGACTACTACCAGGTATTCGCCATCATTCTGTTCGGCATCGGCTTCATCAGCCTGCTGCTGCACAAAAACCTGATCAAGAAGATCATCGGTCTGAACATCATGGACAGTTCGGTCTATCTGTTCCTGACCAGCTTCGGCTACATCGACGGCCGGGTCGCCCCCATTGTGGCCGACCCCACCGCCCCCGTTCAGATGGAGACCTACATCAACCCGCTGCCCACCGGCCTGGTGCTGACCGGCATCGTGGTGGGCGTGAGCGTCACGGCCTTCAGCCTGGCGCTCACCCAGCGGCTGTACAAGAAGTACCATACCCTGAATCTGGATGAGATCCTGATTCTGGCCAAGCGGGAGGAGGTGTGACGATGCGGCCTTTTTACGAAAACCTGCCCTTTCTGTGCATCTTTCTGGCAATGCTGGCCGGCATCACCACCAGCATCCTGCACAGCGGCAAGTGGGCGCTGCGCATCTCGCTCACGGCTCTGACCGTCATCGGCGCCGCCAGCGCCTGGCTGCTGTACGCGACCGCCAGCCAGAACACCTACTTTGTCTACGCCATGGGCAAGTTCCCCTCTCCCTGGGGCAACGAGCTGCGGGCCGGCCCGCTGGAAGCGGGGCTGGCGCTGGTGTTCTGCATCGTCATGGCCTGCAGCCTGCTGGGCGGTCTCAAGGACATCTTTGAGGACATTTTGCCCGGCAAGCAGGATCTGTACTTCGTCATGATGGACATGCTGCTGGCCAGCCTGTTGAGCATGCTGTACACCAACGACATCTTCACCGGCTACGTCTTTATCGAGATCAACACCATCGCCGCCTGCGCCATCGTTATGGCCAAGGACAACAACCAGACCCTGGTGGCCACCATGCGGTACCTGGTGATGAGCCTGCTGGGCAGCGGTCTGTTCCTGATCAGCCTGGCGCTGCTCTACGCCATCACCGGCCACCTGCTCATGCCCCAGCTGGGCGAGAGCATCCACGCGCTGTTTGTCAGCGGCCTGTACACCGAGCCCCTGACCGTGCTGGTGGGCCTGATGGTGCTGGGCCTTTCCATCAAGAGCGCTTTGTTCCCCTTCCACAGCTGGCTGCCGGACGCCCATGGCAGTTCCACCACCGCGTCCAGCGCCATTCTGTCCGGTCTGGTGCTGAAGGGCTATATCGTGCTGCTGATCAAGATCTTCTACCGGGTCTTCAGCATCAGCGAGGTGCGCAGCCTGAAGATCACCAACGTGCTGTTCGTTCTGGGCGCGCTGGCCATGATCATGGGCAGCGTCAAGGCCCTGCAGGAGGGTCATTCCAAGCGGATGGTGGCCTACTCCTCGGTGGCCCAGATCGGCTACATCTATCTGGGCGTGGGGCTGGGCATTGAGGCGGGCGTGGTGGCGGCCGTGTTCCAGATCATCGCCCACGCCTTCACCAAGCCGCTGCTCTTCGTGTCGGTGGGCGCGCTGAGTTCCACCGCCGGCCACGAAAAGAAATGGTACTATCTGCGCGGCGCCGGCCGGCGCTGCAAGCTGGCGGGCATCGGGTTCACCCTGGGCGGGCTGTCCATGGTGGGCATTCCCCTGCTGGCCGGTTTTGTGACCAAGCTGTACCTGGCCCAGGGCGCCACCTTGGCCGCCTGGCAGACCGCGGCCGCCCTGGCGGCGCTGGCGGTCAGCAGCGTGCTGAACGCCATGTACTACATTCCGGCCATCGTGCAGATCTGGTCCTCCGGCAGCACCTGCCAGGAGATGGGCATCGAGCCGCGGGTACGCCGGGCCGATCCCGCGCTGGTGGTGAGCGTTCTGGTGCTGGGCGTTGGCGTGATCCTGCTGGGTGTGTGCTACCGCCCGGTGGTGGGCGTGATCAGCGCCGGCCTGGCGCTGCTGTGAGAGAGGGGGTATGTGCATGATGACCTGGTATCTGCTGATCCCCATCCTGCTGCCGCTGATCGGCACCTGCTTTGTGCCCTTTATGCGCGAGGCACGGGAGCGCGCGCAGCTGCTGGGCGCGCTGTTTGTGGTGGAGCTTGCCTGCACCGCGCTGGCCGCCTGGAAATGCAGCGGCACGCTGGTGCTGTTCTCGGTGGGCGGTTTTGAGGTCGCCTTGCTGGCGGACGGGATGGGCAAATTCTTCGCCGTGATCACCGCGGCCATGTTCTGCGCCGCCGGCATCTTCGGCTTTGAATACCTGAGCGGGGACGAGCATCCCCGCCGGTATCACATCTTTTACCTGTTGACCCTGTTCGCGCTGGAGGGCCTGGCTTTCTCCGCGAACCTGTTCACCTTCTATCTGTTCTACGAGCTCATGACCTTCCTGAGCATGCCGATGGTGCTGCACGAGGGCACCGACAAGGCGCGCCGGGCGGCCTTTACCTACCTGGGCTACTCTCTGTTCGGCGCCAGCCTGGCGCTGTTCGGCTTCGTTTTTGCCAACCGGTTCTGCTCCAGCCTGGACTTTGTGCCGGGCGGTAGTGTGAACACCCTGGCGGTGACCGCCAACACCGGTCTGGCGCTGGCGGCGGCCTTCTGCATGCTGCTGGGCTTTGCCGGCAAGGCCGGTCTGCTGCCGCTGCACGCCTGGCTGCCCATCGCCCACCCGGAGGCCCCGGCCCCCGCTTCGGCGGTGTTGAGCGGCGTGATCACCAAGGGCGGCGTGCTGGGTATCATCCGGGTGGCCTACTATGTGTTCGGCGCCGAGTTTCTGCGGGGCACCTGGGTGCAGACCACCCTGCTGGTGCTGGCGCTCTGCACCGTCTTTATGGGCAGTATGCTGGCCTATAAAGAACAGCTGCTCAAGCGGCGGCTGGCCTACTCCACCGTGAGCCAGGTGAGCTATGTGCTGTTCGGCCTGTTCTTGTTCTGCGAGACCGGCCTGACCGGCGCGCTGCTGCAGGTGGTCTTCCACGCGCTGGCCAAGATCTGCCTGTTCCTGTGCGCCGGCGCGCTGATCCACTACACCCACCACACCCGGGTATCCGAGTTCCGGGGCGTGGGCCGGCAGATGCCGCTGGTGATGTGGTGCTTCGCGCTGGCGGGGCTGTCCCTGGTGGGCATACCCCCGCTGGGCGGCTTTGTGAGCAAATGGTATCTGGCCCAGGGCGGTCTGGAGCAGCTGGGCGTTCTGGGTGGATCCCTGGGCGCCGGGGTGCTGCTGATCAGCGCCCTGCTCACCGCCGGTTATCTGCTGGGCATCGTGCGGGACGCCTTCTTCCCCGGCGCGGACTTCCAGGAGGAAGTTCTGGCGGAAAAGCCCCGCTGGACCATGCGGCTGCCCCTGGCGCTGCTGGCGGCGGCGCTGGTGGTGCTGGGCGTGTGGCCCACCGGTCTTGTTTCGGTGATCGGCGGATTTGCCGCCGCGATTCTGTAAGGAGGTGGCACAGAGATGGATCCTATGATGCTTTTGTTGCCTGTGCTGCTGCCGATCCTGGGCGGCGCGGCGATGTTCGTGCTGCCCGCGCAGAATACCAAGCAGCGGGAAGTGTACGTGCAGCTGTTCACCTGCGTCACCAGCATTCTGGTGGCGATGCTGCTGTGGAACCGCCCGGACGGCGCCGCCGTGGTGCTGGACATGGGCAACCTGCAGCTGGCGCTGCGGCTGGACGGCCTGAGCCTGGTGTTTGCCGCCATTGTGGCGGTGCTCTGGCCGCTGGCGGTGCTGTACAGCTTCGAGTACATGCGGCATGAACACGGGGAAAACCGGTTCTTCGCCTTCTTCACCATGACCTACGGCGTGGTGCTGGGCATCGCCTTCGCGGCCAACGCCTTCACCCTCTATCTGTTCTACGAACTGCTGACCCTGTGCACCCTGCCCCTGGTCATGCACGAGATGAACGGCCAGGCCCGCTTCGCCGGCAAGAAATATCTGGCCTACTCCATGAGCGGCGCCGCGCTGGCCTTTATCTCGATGATCTTCCTGATGCAGTACGGCAGCCTGGACTTTGTGCTGGGTGGCAATCTGTCCTCGATTCTGACGGTAGGCAACGAAAACCTGCTGCGCACCGCTTTCGTGCTGGGCTTCTTCGGTTTCGGCGTCAAGGCGGCCATCTGGCCGCTGCACGGCTGGCTGCCCAGCGCCGGTGTGGCCCCCACCCCGGTCACCGCGCTGCTGCACGCCGTGGCGGTGGTCAACGCGGGCGTCTTTGCGATCCTGCGCCTGACCTACTACAGCTATGGCACCGGCCTGCTGCAGGACAGCTGGGCCCAGTACCTGGTGATGACCTTCGCGGTGGTGACCATCGTCTACGGCAGCGCCATGGCGCTGCGGCTGCAGCACCTGAAGCGGCGGCTGGCCTACTCCACCGTGAGCAACCTGTCCTACATCCTGTTCGGCGCCACCCTCATGAGCCCCGGCGGCCTGGCCGCGGCGCTCTGCCACATGGTGGTGCACAGCTTCGTCAAGATCATCCTGTTCTTCTGCGCGGGCGCGCTGCTCTGCCAGACCCACCACAAGGAGTATATCTTCGAGTATGAGGGTCTGGGCAAGCGGATGCCCTTTACCTTCGGCATCTTCGCCTTCGCCAGCATGGGCCTGATCGGCCTGCCCATCCTGCCCGGCTTTGCCAGCAAGTGGGCGATCGCGGCCCATGCGGCCATGTACGACAACCCGCTGGCCTGGGCGGGGGTGGCGGCGCTGATGATCAGCGCCCTGCTCACCGGCCTGTACCAGATGGGGGTGGTGGTGCCCGCTTTCTTCCCCCGCAAAGACTATCAGGAGCCGGAATGGGCCCTGACCGTCACCGATCCGGGCTGGCGGATGATCGGCAGTCTGCTGGTTCTCTGCGCGCTGGTGCTGGCCCTTGGCCTCGGCTCCGGCTGGCTGTACACCCTGTTGACCCGCGTGGCCGCGGGCCTTGTGTAAGAAAGGAGGAGGCGCTGTTATGAGCAATATGTTTGCGATCCTGTGCTTCTTTCTGGTGCTGTTTCCCTTCGCGGCGGGCATTGTCTGCTGGGCGGTGGGACGCGGCGGCTGCGTGGCCGGCGACCGGCTGGCCCAACTGAGCAGCGCGCTGGTTTTCGTGGGCTGCCTGACCTTGAGCCAGTGCGTGGGCGGCGCGTTGAGCCTGCCCGGCGTGCTGGGGCTGGGGCTCAGCTTCCAGCTGGACGGCCTGCGCCTGGTGCTCTGCTGCCTGGCCGGCTTTCTGTGGATGATGACCACCCTGTTCACCCCCGAATACCTGGCCGGCAAAGCCCGGAACAACCGGTATTACCTGTTTTTGCTCTTCACCCTGGGCAGCACCCTGGGGGTGTTCCTGTCGGCCGATCTGTACACCACCCTGGTGTTCTTTGAGATCATGAGCCTGTCCAGCTGGGCGCTGGTGGCCCAGCGGGAGACCGCCGAGGCCGTCCGCGCCGCGGACAGCTACCTGGCCTTTGCCATCCTGGGCGGTCTGTCCACCCTGATGGGGCTGTTCCTGCTCTACCAGCAGCTGGGCACCCTGACCATCCGCGAACTGGCCGCCACGGCCGCCGCTGTCTCCGACAAGCGGCTGCTGTACGTGGCCGGCGCCTTCACGGCGGGCGGTTTTGCCGCCAAGTCCTGCGTCTTCCTGGTGCACACCTGGCTGCCGGGCGCCTATACCGAGGCGCCCACCCCCGCCACCGCCCTGCTCAGCGGCATCATCACCAAAGCCGGTATCTTCGGCCTGTTCGCGCTGAGCGGCCAGCTGTTTTTGCACGACGCGGGCTGGGGCCTGGCGGTGCTGCTGTTCGCGGTGGCCACCATGGCGGTGGGCGCGCTGCTGGCGCTGTTCAGCACCGAGCTCAAGCGCACCCTGGCCTACTCCTCCATGAGCCAGATCGGCTTTATCCTGGTGGGCGCCGGTATGCAGGGGCTGCTGGGCGAGGAAAACGGCCTGGCCGTCTGGGGCAGCGTGCTGCATGTGACCAACCACTCCCTCATCAAGCTGTGCCTGTTCCTGGTGGCCGGCGTGGTGGTGATGAACCTGCACGCGGTCAGCCTGAATGAGGTTCGCGGCTTCGGCCGGGGCAAGCCGGTGCTGATGATCGCCTTCCTGCTGGGGGCGCTGGGCATCGGCGGTGTGCCGGGCTTCAGCGGCTACATCAGCAAGACCCTGCTGCACGAGAGCATCGTGGAGTATATCGGGGCGCTGGAGGCCGCCGGCCAGAACGCCGGGCTGTTCCGGGGGATCGAGTGGATCTTCCTGGCCTCGGGCGGTCTGACCGTGGCCTACATGACCAAGCTGTTCGTGACCCTCTTTGTGCAGAAGCATCCCACCCGTCAGGCGGAGTTTGACGCGCTGAACGGCCACTATATGGGTAAGCTGGCCACCGTTGTGGTGGCGGTGAGCGCGCTGCCCATGCTGGTGCTGGGGGTTCTGCCCCACTTCACCATGGACAAGGTGGCGGCGCTGAGCCAGGGCTTCTTCTCCAGCGAAGGGCCGGAACACACCATCGCCTACTTCTCCCTGACCAATCTGCAGGGCGCGGCCATCAGCATCGTGATCGGCGCGGTGGTCTACATCCTGGTGGTGCGCGGTCTGGTCTTTGTGCAGGACGAATACCGCTACCGCCTGCCCCGCTGGCTGGATCTGGAGAAGGTCCTGTACCGGCCGCTGGTGCTGGGTCTGCTGCCGTTCCTGGGCGCGCTGATCGCCCGTGTGGCGGGCAGCGTGATGGAATGGCTCATCGCCCTGTGCAACGGTGTGCTGATGTGGCGGTCCACCCCCACCATCACCCCTCGCAGCGACGAAACCTTCTGCGCCTATGAGCCGCACAACTGCCGGATGCCCAGTTTTACCTCCAGCCTGTCCTTTGGCCTGATGCTGTTCGGCCTGGGCCTGGTGTTCATTCTGGTGTACCTGCTGTTCTTCTGATTCTGCGAGAAAGCGCAACAAAGCGGCCCCCGCGTCGGTGATTCCGACGCGGGGGCCGCTTTTATCTGCCGTCTTACTCCTCCAACAGCCGGGTGATCTGCGGATCGGTATAGTCCGCGATCACCGGAATGTTCCAGCCGCCGGAGGCCAGCTGCGCCCGGCTGGCGGCGGTCTCTCCGATCCCGATCACCTGCCCGGCCCCGGCCGCCAGCGCCGACTGGACCCCGGCAGGGGCATCCTCCACCACCAGGCAGCGGGACGGGTCCCCCCCCAGCCGCTCCATGGCCAGCCGGTAGATGGCCGGATCGGGCTTGCCGGGAAGCCCCGGCCGGCTGCAGATCACCCGCTCCGGCGTGAACCAGCGGGCCAGGCCCAGCTGTTCAAAATAGAAATCCACGTTGGGCTGGGTGGAACTGGTGGCAATGGCAAAGGGCGCCCCGCTGGCGCGCAGCCGGTCCAGCAGAGCGGGCGCGCCCTTCACCAGATGGTAGGCGTCCCCCGCCTGGCGGCACAGGTCCCGATAGAGGGCCTCTTTGGCCTCCCCTTCGACGTGCGCCTCCTCCTGCGTGGGCCGGCGGCCCAGCAGATAGGTCATAATATCCCGGTTGTCCCGGCCGTGCACATGGGCCAGGAACTCCTCACGGGGCACCACACGGCCCAGGTGGGCCTCCATATAGCGATTCCAGGCTTGTTCGTGATAGATCGAGTCAAAGACCAAAGTACCGTTAAAATCAAAAATCCAGGCGCTGGGGCGATTCATCCATTTCCTCCATACAACTCATAGTAAAAGGCGTACTGCTGCAGCACACCCGCGAACCCTTTGTACCGCCGCATCGGGAATCCCCGCTTATAGTGGGCTTCGAGCATCTGGCGGATGTGGGTGTCGATAGGAAAGGCGTCCAGCTTATGGAATCCGAACAGGCAGATGCAGTCGGCCACCTTGTTGCCCACCCCGGGCAGGGTGACCAGGGCGGTGTGGGCCGTTTTATAGGGCAGCGCCCCCAGCCCGGTCAGGTCCGGCTCTCCCGCGGCCACCCGGGCAGCGGTGGCCCGCAGATAGGGCGCCCGGTATCCCAGCCCCAGCGCCCGCAGATCCCCCTCGGACGCACCGGCCAGGGCGGATGGGGTGGGGATGTCGTACCAGGTCTTTCCTGCCTGATCCGCAAAAGGCGCGCCATAGGCCCGGCAGACCGCTTCCAGATTGCGGGTGATGCGGGGAATGTTGCTCTGCTGGGACAGGATAAAGGCCACCGTGGTCTCCCAGGGGTCCTGGCGCAGGATGCGCACCCCCTTGGCGCAGGCCGCCGCGGCGGTCAGGTAGGAATCCCGGGGATTGATGGCGGCGGCAAATACCTCGTAATCGGTGTCCAGGTCAAAATAGCCGCGCCAGACCGTTTCCCACTCCTCCGGGGTGCAGTCAAACCGGTATCCCTCCCCGTCCGGGTAGACGCAGAGCCGGCGGCCCAGCGCGGTAAGGCCCCAGCCGCCGCCCTCCAGCGGCGAAAACCGAAAACACTGACCGGACCGGGCGATGCGGGCCGGGTCAAACCAGGCAAGCGACAGATGGATCACGGTCGTTTCTCCTTTTTCTCCGGGGGATTGTTCACAATGGTGGTCACCCGGGCGTCCCGGGGGCTCTCGGCCATCGACACCAGATACTTGTAGATCTGCAGCTTGTTCTCCTCATACAGCCCCAGAGACTCGTACAGTTCCTTGTAATAGGTGAAGAGCGCGGCGCGGGTAGAGACCATATTGCGCAGGTTCAGCCGGGAATGGCAGATGCTCTGAGGGTTCTGCACATAGTAGTAGATGGGGGTGGTCAGGGCGTAGAACCGCTCCGCGTAGCGGATGTATTCCAGATTGAACAAAAGGTCCTCGCTCCATTCCAGTTCCTCGCTGCACTGGATGTCGTGGGCCTGCACCAGCTCCCGCCGGTACAGCTTGTTCCACATGACCCCGTAATAGAAACTGGCCGGCTCCTCCATCAGATGGCGGGCAAACTGGAGTTTATCCAGCGGCCCTTCCTCCAGAAAGCCGAAGGTGGTGGTGATCTCCCGGGTGGCGGGCGCCTGGCCGGGCAGCGCGAACAATTTCACTGTTTCCACCCGATGGTAGTGGGCGATGACCATATCGGCGTTGTACCGCTCGGCCTTATCCACCAGCAGGGCGGTGGCATTGGGGTCCAGGTAGTCGTCGCTGTCGACGAACTGAAGGTATTTGCCCTCCGCCAGCCGCAGCCCCAGATTGCGGGTGGCGGACACCCCGCTGTTGGCCTTGTCCACCAGCAGGATGCGCTCATCCACCTGGGCATACATCCGGCACACCTCCAGGCTCACGTCCTTGCTGCCGTCGTTGAGCACAATGATCTGCAAATTGGGGTAGGTCTGCCGGCGGATGCTCTCGATGCATCGGGCAATATGGTTTTTGGCGTTATATACCGGCACGATCACGCTTACCAGCGGTTGCTGTTCCATAAAACAGGTCTCCTTTCCCTCCGAGGGCTTGCAAAACGCAGCCCAGTCTTTTATAGTTTATGATAGTACAAAATTGCCGCGGACGCAACGGTGCGTGGCCAGAGGGAGAGGGAAAAATATGGAGATCCGAACCGTGGCCCTGATAGGGCTGGGGGCGCTGGGCATTACCTTTGGCCAGCGGCTGAACGCCTGCCTGCCCCGGGGCAATTTTCTTGTGATCGCGGACAAGACGCGGGCCGACCGCTACCGGCGCACCGGCGTGCGGGCCAATGGGGAACTGTGCGATTTTGTCTACGCCGATCCCGCCGAGGGAAAACCGGTGGACCTGGTGATCGTGGCCACCAAGTCCCTGGCTCTGGAGAGCGCCATGGACCAGATGGCCGCCTTTGTGGGGCCGGACACGGTGCTGTTGAGCCTGATCAACGGCATTACCAGCGAGGAGATCCTGGAGACCCGCTGGCCGGGGCAGGCGCTGCTCTGCGTGGCGCTGAAGACTGACGCCACCCGGGTAGGGCAGGATGTGACCTTCACCGCGCCGGGGGTGCTGCAAATTGGCGAGCGGGACGGCAGCGCCAGCCCTCGTCTGGCCGCAGTGGAGACGCTGCTGCACAAGGCGCGGATCGCCTGCGAGGTGTATCCCGACATGGTCTATCGGCAGTGGAACAAGCTGATGGTGAATGTGGGGCTCAATCAGGTCACAGCGGTGTACGATGTGCCCTACGGCGGGGTATACGCCCCGGGCGAGGCCCATCAGGTCATGCTGGCCGCCATGCGGGAGGTGGTGGCCGTGAGCCAGAAGGCGGGCGTCTGCCTGCGGCCGGACGCCCCGGAGCAGTGGATCGACGCCACCGCCGGCACCTTTGACCCGGAGGCGATGCCCAGCATGCGGCAGGATACCCTGGCCCACCGGCTCACCGAGAAGGAACTGTTCAGCGGCACCATCTGCCGGCTGGGCCGCCAGTACGGGGTGCCCACGCCGGTGAACGACCGGCTGTACAACGAACTTTGCCGCATCGAGCAAAGCTGGCAATGAGAAACCCCGGCGGGTCCAGTGTGAACCGCCGGGGTTTTGTATACGACAAGGGGCGCGGCCGATGCGGCCGCGCCCCTTGCTTTATGGGAAGGATTGACGATTACAGTTCAGCGAAATACTTGATGGTGCGGACCATCTGGCTGGTGTAGCTGTTCTCGTTGTCGTACCAGGACACGACCTGCACCTGATAGGTGTCGTCGTCGATCTTGG
>CALXIA010000037.1 GCA_944388245.1 uncultured Gemmiger sp.
ATCTCCGGCTCCGACTTTGTGGAGATGTATGTGGGCGTGGGCGCGTCCCGTGTGCGGGATCTGTTCGACAAGGCCAAGCGCAGCATGCCCTGCATCATCTTCATTGACGAGATCGACGCGGTGGGCCGTCAGCGCGGCGCGGGCCTGGGCGGCGGTCACGACGAGCGGGAACAGACTCTGAACCAGCTGCTGGTGGAGATGGACGGTTTCGGCGCCAACGAAGGGGTCATCGTCATCGCCGCCACCAACCGGGCGGATATCCTGGACCGGGCGCTGCTGCGTCCCGGCCGGTTCGACCGCCAGGTATATGTGGGCCTGCCGGATGTAAAGGGTCGCGAGGAGATCCTCAAGGTCCACACCCGCCAGAAACCCCTGGCCCCCGACGTGAACCTCAAGACCATCGCCCAGTCTACCGTGGGCTTTGCCGGCGCGGACCTGGAGAACCTGGTCAACGAGGCGGCGCTGCTGGCCGCCCGCCGGGGCAAGAAGGCGATCACCCGCCGGGAGATCGAGGAGGCCTCCATCAAGGTGGTGGCCGGCCCGGAGAAGAAATCCCGCGTGGTCACCGACAAGGAAAAGAAGCTGACCGCCTACCACGAGGCGGGCCATGCCATTACCAGCTATTTCTGCCCCACCAACGATCCGGTGCACCAGATCAGCATCATTCCCCGGGGCGCCGCGGGCGGCTTTACCATGTATCTGCCGGATAAGGACGCCAGCTATGTGACCAAGACCGCCATGCAGGAGCGGATCGTCAGCCTGCTGGGCGGCCGTGTGGCCGAGCAGCTGGTGCTGGAGGACATCTCCACCGGCGCTTCCAACGACCTGGAGCGCGCCACCCAGACCGCCCGTTCCATGGTCACCCGCTACGGTTTCAGCGAGCGGCTGGGCCCTGTGGTCTATGGCTCGGATCCGGGTGAGACCTTCCTGGGCCGGGATTTCGGCCAGGGCAAGGGCTACTCCGAGACCATCGCCGCCGAGATCGACAGCGAGATCCGGGATATTGTGGACGAGGCCTACGAGACCGCCCGCCGCATCCTGGACAGCCACATGGAACAGCTGCATAAGGTGGCCGGCGAGCTGCTGAACCGGGAGAAGCTGTCCGGCGAGGAGTTCAAGACCCTGATGGAAGGGGGAGAACTGCCCCCGCTGGACCCCACGCCGGAAGAAAAGCCCGCCCAGCCCGCCGGTGAGGAGACCTCCGCCGATGCGCAGCAGGCCCAGCCCGCCGTGGAACAGCCTGCTGAAGAAGAGACCACGCCGGCACAGGAACCGGCCGAGGAACGCGTGACACCGCCGGAGGAGCCCGCCGAACCGAGCCCCGACGAAAAGGAGTAATGCGCCATGGAACAGAATTTTGACATTCTGGCCCAGTCCCGGGCCAACTACTACACCAAGGGCAGCCCGGTGCAGTTTGTCCGGGTGGAACTGCTGAAAGGGGATGTGACCGGCGAGATCGCCGTCTGCCTCTCCTTCAAGAACATCGGCACCAAGCCGCTGGCCGGCCTGCTGATCGGGTTCAAGTGCAAGGATATGCAGGGCAAGGTGGTCTGTGAGGACCAGTTCCGCTACGAATCGCTGACGGCCGGGCAGGGCGATCTGTTCGGCTCGGACGACGCGGTGTATCTGAGCCCCTCGCCCATCGGGAGCGTGGAGGTGGACTTGCTGCAGGCCCTGTACACCGACGGCAGCCGAGCCTCCCTGCGGGAGTACAAGCGGGTGCGTCTGCCCGCGCCCAAGGTGCTGCCCACCAATCTGGCCACCCAGCTGGAACAGCGCACCGGCAAGCACGGATTTTCGGTGGTTCCGCAGATGCTGCCGGAAGGCTGGTTCTGTGCCTGCGGGGCGTTCCATCCCACCGAGGAGGACACCGCCTGGTGCAGCGAGTGCGGATCCGACCGCATCCTGCTGCAGAATACCCTGTCCGGGCTGCTGCAGGGCCGCTCCCAGGCCGCCCCGGAGGAGCAGGAGGAGCCCACCCGCATGGTGGATCCGGTCCGTCCGCAGGAGCCGACCCGGGTCATGAAACCGGCGCAGGAGGCGGCGGACGACGAGGATATGAAGATCGTGTCCCGGCCTTCGGCGGATCGGACCCAGACCCAGCACCAGCCCCCGCGCCACGATCCCAACGACGATACCGCCACCTCCTACTTTGAGGAGCCGGGCGAGGCCTACGCCGATTACGACGTGGACGGCGAAAGATACGACGACGGATACGACGAATACGACGGCTATGAAGAGGAAGGCGAAGAGGATCGGGGCGATTATATTGCCGGCCAGATCATTCGCTGGGCGCCGCCTATCACAGCGGTGATCTGCGTGATGATCGCGCTGGGCGGGCTTGCCGTCTATCTGCTGCGCTGACACCGTCCTCTGAACGGGTGTTCGCGAAAGGAAAAATGAGAAAAGCGCCCGTTCCCGGGAGTTCCCGGGAACGGGCGCTTTGTTGTGGGAAAAGCTTATTCGGTGGCGCGAGCGAAGGCCAGGAATGCCTGGTACGCCATGTACACATCCAGCTTGGAGGTGATCTCAAAGGGGGAGTGCATGCTGAGCACCGGCACACCGATGTCGATGGTGTCCACATTGTGGAAGGCGGAGTAGGCGGCGATGGTGCCGCCGCCGCCCTGGTCCACCTTGCCCAGTTCGCCGGTCTGCCAGACGACCTTTTCCTTGTCCAGCAGGCGGGTCACATAGCTCACCAGTTCGGCGGAGGCGTCGTTGGCGCCTGCCTTGCCGCGGACGCCGGTGTACTTGCAGACGGCCACGCCACGGCCCACGTAGGTGCTGTTGCGGCGCTCAAAGGCGCTGTCGAAGGTGGGATCCACCGCGGCCGCCACGTCGGCGGACAGGCAGATGGAGTTCTGCAGGGTGCGGATGGAGTCGGAGCCCTGGGCCTGGCACAGCTGCTCGATGAAATGGAACACATACAGGCTGTTCATGCCGGTGACGCCTTCGCTGCCGATCTCTTCCTTGTCGGTAAGTACACAGAGGGTGGTGAAAGCGGGATCCTTGGTCTCGATCTCGGCCATCAGAGCCGGGTAGGCGTCCACCCGGTCATCCTGACCGTAGGCGCCGATGAGCATCCGGTCCAGCCCCACGTCCCGGGCGCTGAGCGCGGGCACCGCTTCCAGTTCCGCCCGGATGAAATCCTTTTCGGTGATGCCGTATTTCTCGTTCAGCAGCTTCAGCACATGCAGTTTGACCCGCTCCTTGACCTCGGGATCGTCCACCGGCTGATGCCCTACCAGTATGTTCAGTTCCTCACCCTTGACGCCGTCCCGCAGCTTGCGCTCGTTCTGGTCGGCGGACAGGTGGGGCAGCAGATCGGTGATGCAGAACACCGGATCGGTGGGATCGTCGCCCAGGCTGATCTCTACCTTGGTGCCGTCCGCCCGGCAGACAACGCCGTGCAGCGACAGGGGCAGCGCGGTCCACTGGTACTTGCGCACACCGCCGTAGTAGTGGGTCTTGAGCAGGGCCAGATCGTCGGATTCATACAGCGGCATCGGCTTCAGGTCCAGACGGGGCGAGTCGATGTGGGAGACATTCATGTGGATGCCCCGCTCCAGCGGCAGGCTGCCGATGGTGGCGGCCACCACGCTCTTGCCCCGGTTCACCAGGTACACCTTGTCGCCCGGGTTGTAGCGCACGCCGGGCTCATACGGCTTGTAGCCGGCTTTTACCAGGCGCTGCGCGGCGGCGCGGGCACATTCCCGCTCGGTCTTGCCCTCGTCCAGGAACTTCTTGTATCCCTCGCAGAAGGCCGTGGCCTGTTCGGCCAGATCCGGCTGGTTGCGCAGAACGGCTTCACTCTTATAGCACAGTTCTTCCTCCAGCTTCTGGCCGGCGGTTTTTTCTTTTTCGTTTGCCATGGATGGTTTCCTTCCTTTTCTGAATTTGATATCTTCTACCTGGATCCTTTGCCCCACGCGTGTTTTTATCAGCAGGCGGCACACTCACGCGCTGGTTTCCCCGGCATAGATCCGGTGGTAGGCTTCATAACTGCGGTTGATCTTGCGCACATACAGATTCATCTGTTCAAAGGGAAAAGTGTGCAGGGTCACACCGTCTTGGGAATAGGCGCTGTCGGCCAGCAGTTCGTCCACCGTGCCCCAGCCGCTGTGATAGGCCGCAGCGGCGGTGTCGATATCATCGCCGTACCGGTCCAGACACTGGGCCAGGTAGTAGCTGCCGAACCGGATGTTGGTCTCTGGATTATAGAGATCGTCAAAGGTCAGCGCTTCGCCGGAGGCGATCTGGCTCTTGATCCAATCAAAGGTGATCTCGGTGATCTGCATCAGACCCCGGGCCTCCACCGCCGAGGTCGCCTTTGGGTCAAAACCGCTCTCGGTGCGGATCAGGGAATAGAGCAACAGCGGGTCCAGCTGGTATTTGCCCGCGTAGTATTCCACATATTCACTGTACTGGCGGGGATAGCGGGCCCGGTCCAGGGCGGCCAGGCCGGTGCGCAGGATCAAAAGACCCGCCAGCACCACACAGACCCCCAGCACAAGCAGTCCCGCCAGTCGTCGTTTGGAAAATCGCATAGCACTCCTTTCCGGCGCGTCGCCGCGCGCCGATCGGGGCATTGGATCAGATCGCTCGCAGTGCGTCCAGCACCCGGGCGGCCTGTGCGTACAGGTCCGCGGGGGAGCCGTCGTTGCGCAGATGGTAGTCGGCGGCTGCCAGCAGGGTCTCCTCCGGCAGCTGGGCGTCCAGCCGCCGGGCAGCCTGTTCCGGCGTGATGCCGTCCCGTGCGCAGATACGCGCAATGCTGGCCTGCCGGGGGGCGGTCACCACCACCAGCGGCTTGCAATGGGGCTGCAGCAGCCCGCCCACGATCACCGCGCCGTCCACAAGACACAGCGATTCGCCCGCGGCGCGCCGCTCTTCCGCCCAGGCCAGGATCCGGCGCACGATCTCCGGATGGGTGATCCGGGTCAGCGCCTGGGTGCCCTCCGGGGTGGCAAAGGCCCGGTCGGCCAGCAAATGCCGGTCCAGCGAACCGTCCGGCCGGAGAATATCCCCGCCGAACCGCGCCGCCAGCGCCGCCAGGCAGGCGGAGCCGGGCAGAAGCACCTCCCGTGCCACTCTGTCCGCGTCCAGGGTGGGAATACCCTGCTGGCGGACCCCGGCGGTCACGGTGGATTTCCCGCAGCCGGAACGCCCGGTGATGCCCGCCAGCGTCATGGGTCCACCACCCGGAAGGCGGCGGCCCGCAGCAACCGGTTGTAGACCGCCAGCCCCACCCCGCCCATCTCCGGGCAGCGGGCGTAGACGGTTTTGGCGCCCCGCTCGTCCAGACGGCGCAGCGCGCTGAACAGATCGTGGGCCTGGGCGGCGGGGTCCTGCTCCGCGCCGTAGACCACACAGGGCACATCCAGCACGGCCTCGTCCCCGGCAAAGCAGAGACAGAACAGCCCCTCGGCGGGATGGGCGGCCACATAGCGGGCAAAGGTATCCCGATCTCCCCGCACGATGGTCACCTCGGCCCGGGGGGCGTAGTGTTTGTACTTCATGCCCGGGGAGCGCACCGTCTCCCCGGCCTGCAGCTGCCGGGTCACCGCCCCGGCCACCTGCACCGGGCAGCCCAGCACCTGGGCCATCTGTTCCGGCGTGATATAGCCCGGACGCAGCACCATGGGCGCGTCGCCCGCCAGGGAGACCACGGTGGATTCCACCCCCACCTGACACTCCCCACCGTCCAGGATCAGGGGCAGACGGCCCTGCATGTCATCCCAGACGGTCTGGGCGTCGGTGGGGCTGGGCGCCCCGGATCGGTTGGCCGAGGGCGCGGCCAGCGGCAGCCCGCTGGCCTGGATCACCGCCCGGGCTGCCGGGTGGCTGGGCATCCGCACCCCCACCGTGTCCAGCCCGGCGCAGACCGCGTCGGCCACCTTGGGGCCACGGGGCAGAATGATGGTCAGCGGGCCGGGCCAGAACGCCTTTGCCAGGGCCAGCGCCTGGTCCGGCACACGGGCGGCCACCTGATAAAGCTGATCCATGTCGGCAATGTGCACGATCAGCGGGTTGTCCTGGGGACGGCCCTTGGCCTCAAAGATGCGGCGCACCGCCCTCTCGTCCCAGGCGTTGGCGGCCAGGCCGTAGACCGTCTCGGTGGGGATGCCCACCACCTGACCGGCCCGCAGCAGTTCCGCCGCGCGGCGCACGCCCTCGGCGTTTGCCGGCAATAAACAGGTCTCCACGTTGTATCCCTCGTTCCTTACTGTTGGCTCTCGGCGCTGCGGCGAAGTTTTTCCGCCTCGTCGGCGGCGCGCAGCGCGTCGATGATCTCATCCAGCGCGCCGTCCAGCACTGCGTCCAGCTTATACAGGGTCAGGCCGATCCGATGGTCGGTGACCCGCCCCTGGGGAAAGTTGTAGGTGCGGATGCGCTCGCTGCGGTCGCCGGTGCCCACCTGGCTGCGCCGGTCGGCGTCCTGGGCGTCCTTCTGGGCCTGCCGTTTGGCTTCCAGCAGGCGGCTGCGCAGCACCTGCAGCGCCTTGTCCTTGTTCTTGTACTGGCTGCGCTCATCCTGACATTCCACCACCATGCCGGTGGGCAGATGGGTCACGCGGATGGCGCTGGAGGTCTTGTTGATGTGCTGGCCGCCCGCGCCGGAGGCCCGGAACGCGTCGATCTTCAGGTCAGCCGGGTCCAGCACCAGGTCCACCTCTTCGGCCCGGGGCATCACCGCTACCGTCACGGTGGAGGTGTGGATGCGGCCCTGGGTCTCGGTCTCGGGCACCCGCTGCACCCGGTGCACACCGCTCTCGTATTTCAGGCGGCTGTACACCTCGTCGCCCTCCACCCCCACACAGATCTCCTTCACGCCGCCCAGTTCGGTGGCGTTCAGGCTCAGCACTTCGCAGTGCCAGCCCTGCTTTTGGGCGTACATGCTGTACATCCGGTGCAGGCTGTGGGCAAACAGGGCGGCTTCCTCCCCGCCCGCGCCGCTGCGGATCTCCAGGATCACGCTGCGGTCGTCGTTTTCATCCCGCGGCAGCAGCAGGCGCTGCAATTCTGCCTGGGCGTTTTCCAATTTCTGGCGGTTTTCGCTGCGCTCCTGTTGTACCATAGCTTTGAACGCCGGGTCCAGGCTTTCATCCTGCAGCAGTTCTTCCGCCTGGGTCAGATCGCGCCGGGCGGTCTCCACCTGTCGGTGGGCTTCGGCCAGGGGTTCCAGTTGTTTGTATTCCCGCATCAGGGCCGGGTATCGGGCCGGATCGCCCAGAACGGCGGGGTCCTGCAACTGGTGGGTCAATTCATCCAGACGGCGCAGCGCCGCCTGCAGCTGTTCCTGCATAGAGGCTCCTTTTCGGTCAGAGAGGGTACGGCGGACAACGCCGTGCCGCTACGCCTGACCGGGACGGCGCACCGCCCGGACGTTTTTCTCGATGCGGGCGCGGGGCAGCATGATCTCCCGGCCGCAGCCGGTGCACCGGATGCGGAAATCCATGCCCACCCGCAGCACCGCGAAGGTGTTGGCCCCGCAGGGATGGGGTTTTTTGGTCTGGATGGTATCGCCTACCTGAATGTCCATGCGTTTGCCTCCCGGTGTTTTATACGATCCATTCTATTATACCCTATACGAAGAAAAAAGCAAAGATAGACCGGTGAAATATCCCGCAGCGCCGCCGCATACAGTGTACCAGCGCCCACCGGCGCACAACCGAGGCGGGCCCGGGACGGGACCCGAAAAAAGGAGGAACAGAATTGATGACGGAATTTCCGGCTGAGGGGCTTTGCCGCCCCGCCGACGCGATGAGCCTGTACGCGCTGGAAGCGGCGGCGGCCACCGGCCAGCTGCTGCAGAGCACGGCGTTGGCCTTTGACAACGAGAGGCGGCTGCGGTTTCAGTTGGCGGGGCTGCCGGGGCTGATGCCCTTTGCGGAGTGTGCCGACGGCGCGGCCGAGGGGCTGGTGCGGGATGTGGCGGTGCTTACGCGGGTGGGGCGGCCCACCTGCTTTGTGGTGTTGGGGGTGCGCCGGGACGAGCAGGACCGCCCCTATCTGGCGCTGAGCCGCGCCCGGGCGCAGCGGCGCTGCCAGAAAGAGTACCTGGACCGGCTGGAACCCGGGCAGGTGATCCCCTGCACCGTGACCCATCTGGAACCCTTCGGCGCGTTTTGCGATGTGGGCTGCGGCATCAGCGCGCTGCTGCCGATCGACTGCCTGTCGGTGTCCCGGATCAGCAGCCCGGCAGACCGGGTGCGGGTGGGCCAGCAGCTGCTGTGCGCAATGAAAAACCGGGACGAGCAGGGCCGGCTGGTGCTGACGCTGCGGGAGCTGATGGGCACCTGGCAGGAGAACGCGGATTGTTTCCATCCCGGCGAGACGGTGGTGGGGATCGTGCGCAGCGTGGAGGACTATGGGGTGTTCATCGAGATCGCCCCCAATCTGGCCGGGCTGGCGGAGCGCTGCGACGGGCTGGAGCCGGGCCAGGGGGTGAGCGTCTACATCAAGAGCATACTGCCGGAAAAGATGAAGATCAAGCTGGTGGTGGTCAACCGCAATCTGCACAGCGTGATCCGGTTTGAGCCCCGGTATTTTGTGCGGGAGGGGATCATCCGGCACTGGGTGTACTCCACACCGGGCAGCCGCAAGCGGGTGGAAACCGTCTTCGGGGAGCCGGCCGCGGCCTTGTAAGTTGCGTAAATTTTGCTATAATGGATGCAAGGCAGTCTGGTTGGGAAAGGGCTGCCGCCGCGGAAAGGACGTGAACAGGATGGGCCATAACGACGCGTTTACCGGTGGGGTCAAACCCGGTGGGCTGACCAGCACGATGGAGGTGCGGATCCTCTTGTGTTATCTGATCAAGACCGCCGCCAAGACCGCCCTGCCCCTGACCCGGCAGGAGCTGGAAAACGCCCTTCTCGGGGAACAACTGGTGAACTATTTTGAGCTGGCGGGCAGCCTGGGCGACCTGGAACAGCAGGGGATGATCCAGCTGGAGAACGGCCGCTACCGGATCACCGACAAGGGATCCACCGTGGCGGACACCCTGGCTTACGATCTGCCCCGCAGCGTGCGGGAGAGCGCAGCCCGGGCGGTCATCCGGGCCCAGAGCTGGCTGCGCAAGGCGGCCCAGCACAAGGCCACCGTGACCACGGAGAACGGCCGGTATCTGGTGGACTGCCGCATCGAGGATCTGGGCAGCGAGGTGTTCCATCTTCAGTTGGAGATGCCCGACCCCCTCACCGCCGAGGCGGTGAAGCACCGGTTTATCGAGCAGGGCAGCGAGATCTTCGCCCTGCTCATGGACGCGCTTACCCGGGAAACGCCGGTTTCCCCCAAAGAATGAAACAAGGCCGCCCGCCCCTTTGCCAAAAGGGGCGGGCGGCCTTGTTTGTCGCGTTATTCCTCCAGGTCGATCCGAAAGACGTTGATCACGTCCGCGTCTGGGCAGCAGAAGCCGACCGTGCCGTCCGGCCGGGTGGGCAGGGTGCCGCCGTAGCGCAGAATATCCACATAGGGGAAGGCCACATGCAGCGCCATGGGGCAGAGTTTGCCCCGTTCGGTGTCAAAGTCGAACCGGTCGCCCACCTTGTGGCCGTGATGGCAGCCCAGCGGGCCTTTGCGCTCCACCAGCGTCAGGGTGATGCGGGGCTTTTTCATGGGAAAATCCTCCTGTCAGAACACCACGACCAGCAGCATCTTGAAGGCCTCTTCGCCGTACACCGCGTGGGGATGGCCGGCGGGCATCACGATGGATTCCCCCTCGCGCAGATGGTATTCCACCTCGTCGATGGTGATGCGGCCCACCCCGTCCAGGCAGGTCACAAAGGCGTCGCCGCCGGATTCGTGGGTGCTGATCTCCTCGCCCTTGGCAAAGGAGAACAGGGTGACGCTCACCGCGTCGTTCTGGGCCAGCGTCTTGCTGACCACCTGGCCTTCCTGATACGCGATCTGCTCTTTCAGAACCAATACCTCGGCCTGGCGGATGTTCTTCATCTTGGGATTCATCCAAGTCACCTCTTCTTGTCGTAAAATCGGCGGAGGATCTCCGCCTGGTATCAGTATACGACGCAAACCCCGCCAAAATCTGTGGTTCTGACCACAAAAGGAAAAATCCGGCGTCTGCCGTTGGGCAGACGCCGGATTTTGTATCAGTTTGCGGCTTCGCAGAGCAGGCGGTTTACCTTTTCCCGCAGCCGCAGCAGATAATCCCGGTCACGGGGATAGCGGGGATATTCAGAGAAGGTCAGGGGCTGATCCAGGCTTTCCCCGATCAGTTCCAGCACCTTCTCCCGGCCAATCTTCTCCTCCAGGCAGCACAGCGCCTGCCGGTCGGCCATGGCCTGGGCCAGCAGCATCAGCCGCAGGGATTCTTCCGGCCTGCCGTCCCGCCCCGGATAGACCAGGAAAGCGTCGCCGCCGGGGTAGACGCCGCCGCAGTCGGTGACCCGGTAGGGATCCAGCTGATACAGGGAGTCCACCGCGTTGTAGAAGTTGTAGCCCCAGTGCAGGAATCCCTCAATGTCGAACTTGTACAGCTGCACACCCAGGATCCGGGTGCGGCCGGCGGGCATGGCGAAGAACCGGTTGCTCACATCCACCCCCTGCGCGGTGCAGTAGTAGGCCCACAGGCCGGGAACCTTCTGGTCCAGGAACGGCTGGAGATGGTTGGTGCCGCAGACCGGATGCTCCAGCAGCCCGTGCTGGTAAAACGCGTAGTCGGAGAGGGCGTCCATGAAATGGCAGCCTTCCATGACCCCGGCGATCGATTCAACGGCCGCCCGGTAGGAATCCAGCTGCTGCAGGGTGGGCTCGTCCGAGATGTGGAAGTAGGTGCGGTCCTCCAGCCCCAACTCCTGCAGCAAGGCGCGCAGGCGGGGCAGATAGGCCAGCAGGAACCGGGTGTACTCCCCACCCACAGCGGGGGTGTCCCAGCCGAACATCCGGCGCGTCTGGCCCTGTTCCGTCACCCAGATGTTCGGGGCGGCCACCGCGCCCCACTGGGAGAACAGGTGGGACATCTCAAAATACCGGATCCCGCAGGACTGGCAGAGCAGCAGCCACCGTTTCAGGTCGGAGAAGTCAAAGGTGTATTCCCCGTCGGTCCGGGTGACCTTCACCAGCTGCACCGGCGTGCGCTCGTGGCCCACGGCGGTGTCCAGAGGCGGGGTGAACTGGGGGGTCAGCATCATGGTGATCCCCCGCTTCGCGGCGGTGCGGATGAAGTTTTCCAGAATGGTCCAGTGCGCCTCGGAAAAGACCGGCACCTGGTAGTAGTCCGCCAGGCAGTCCGCGTAGAACCACTCGGTGTGCGGGAAGGTGATGGGGGGCAGTTCCGCCGGCAGGATGGTCACCTGGGTGGTGAGGGAGGCGATCAGCGCCCCGGAGGCGATATCCTCAAACCGCAGCGTCAGCGGATACTCGCCCGCGGCCAGGGCCGGGTCGGCGGTCACGTCGATCCAGAGGGATTTCCACTGGCCGGCGGTAAAGACCACGCAGTTGTCGGGCACCGGTTCCAGCCGGTCGGGGAACAGGCCCGGGGCCTTGCGTAGATAGTTGTCGTCGGCGCTGGCGTGGGCCGGGTAGGTGCAGGGGACACACTGGACGGTGCGGATCTGCGCCGCCTGGGCGATGGGGGATTCCAGCCGCAGCGTCGCCGGCTTGAGGGCCATCGCGCGGCCGTTTTCCATGGCGAAGCCCCGGCAGCTGTAGGCTACCTGAAAGGAGATACATTCGCCGCGCAGCGCTTCCAGACGGGTATAAAAGACGGAGGGCTGGGGCTCTTCGTCGGGGAACACCTTGACCAGCGGGTCCAGAAGCCGCAGCTGTACGCCGGGCTGGCCATATTTGATCTGTTGTTTCATGGTTTGGCTCCTGTTCGTTGTCGGAATGAAAACACAAAAAAGCGCCGGCATACCCCGCGCGGGAAGCGGAGACACAAGCCTCCGGCCATCCCGTGGCGGGGTGCGCCGGCGCGGAACGATCAGCCTTTCACACCGCTGAGGGCGATGCCCTCCACAAACTGCTTTTGCAGGGTGGCATAGAGCACGAAAGGCAGCACAAAGGTCAGGGTGGAACCTGCCATCACCAGGCCGTAGTCGGTGGTGAACTTGCCTTTCAACAGGGAGAGGGCGATGGTCAGGTTCTGCATGTCGGTGTCGGTGCAGACGACCAGCGGCCACAAAAAGTTGTTCCAGGCGGAGATAAAGGTGAAGACGGTCAGGGAGATCAGCGCCGGGGTGATCGGAGGGATCACGATCCGGCTGAACTGGAAGACTTCGCTGGCGCCGTCAATCTGGGCAGCCTCCAGCAGTTCATCCGGTACCGAAGCCATAAACTGCTTGATGAGGAATACGCCGAACGCGTCGCAGGAGGGCGGGATCAGCGCCACCGCGCAGGCATAGCCCATCCGGTATTCCCGGAACGCCGCGTTGTAGATGGTGTACACCAGAGTGTAGGTGGATTTGCCCGGGCCGCCCTGGGTCATGGCGTACACTCCCCTCATTGCCCCAAATCAGAATATGGTGCAGAAATACAAGGACTTCTGCACCATATTGCAAGAATCCAAATCGCCGGTCAGCTCAGGCTGGCGGTGTACTCCATGGTCTTCTGAAGCGCCTCTTCCGGGCTCATCTCGTCCATCATCATCTGCTGCAGGTTCGCATACAGGGCGGACTCGATCTGGGAGAAGTTCTTCATAACGGGCAGGGCATGGAACTGATCCGCGTACTCGGTGTACATGGACTCAAACTTGGGATCGTCCAGGTACTTCTCGTCCACCGAGATGGGAGGCATCTGGTAGCAGTCCGCGTGGAAGGCTTCCATCATGTCCACAGAGGTCAGCTCCTTCATCAGGGAGATGGCGGCCTCCTTGTTCTTGCTGCCGCTCATCAGCACCAGGGAGTCGTTGGCCACCATGGTGCCGCCGGTCACGTCGGTGGTGAAGGGGATGTAGTCCCAGTTGACGCCCGCCTCGGTGAAGTTGGAAGCGGTGACTGAAGAAGAAACGAACATGGCCACGTCGCCAGCCTCGAAGTCGTCGGACACAGAGCTGGAGTCACGGGACACGCAGGAATCGGAGATCACGCCCTCGGTCTTCAGGCTGTAGACAAACTCGGCCGCCTTCAGCGCGGCGTCGGTGTCCAGGGTCAGGTTGCCGTCCGCGTCCGCGATGTCGCCGCCGGCCTGCCACAGGTAGGGGAAGTAGATCTCGTTCAGATCGCCAAAGTAGCCGCCCCAGGGCACGTCAAAACCGATCTTGACAGTGGCCTCCGTAACGGCCTTGGCCACCTCGATCAGCTCGTCCCAGGTGGTGGGGATGGAGTCGTACCCGGCCTGCGCCAGCAGGTCCATGTTGGCAAACAAGATCCGGGGCGCGCCCACCACGTAAGGCAGCATGTACTGCTTGCCCATCACCTTGCCGTTGTCCCAGTAGATGTAGTTGGCCTTCTCCTCGTCGGTGAAGTAGTCATCCAGAGGCTCGATCGCGCCGCTCTCAATGTAGTTGTAGAGCATCTCGTTGTACATGTACCCCACGTCCGGGCCGGTGCCGCTGGCAACACCGGTCATGTACTTTTCCTCGTAGTTGTCCCAGGGGATGACCTCCACGTTGACCTTGGCGCCGGTGCGGGCTTCCCAGTCGGCCAGATGGGCGGCAAAGAATTCGGCGTCGTTTTCACCGAACGGAGCGGTCCAGAAGGACAACTCCACACCGCTGAAATCCTCCTCGCCGCTGCCGGCGGCGGAGCCGCCGGCAGCGGCGGGCACTGGAACTTCCGGACGAACCACAACCGGCCAGCATGGCGGCAGCCAGCATCAGCGCGGCAATTCTCATCTTCATCGTTGCTTCTTCCTTTCGTCTTGGGATTCTGTTGTGCGGTTGACGTTTGACATAGAGGACAAACGCCAACCGCATCCCTGTTATACATTTTGCTATCAAGAATGAACAGGACCTTTGTTGCACAAATATGCATAAAAAGTGCACAAACAGCCGCAGAGTGAAAAAAGTGTACCTAAACCGCGCACATAGTAGAAAATTTTACAGGGAAAAATTGTGAAATGTTACAATATTTTATAAAATAGATTCGTACATATTTATTTTTTGACCAAAATTCAAGAAATCAATAAAATGCATGTCTTTATATGTGTACACTTCAATACGATGAACAATAAGGCGGGACTAAATAAAAATTGCGCTTTTTCCGAAGCGGAAAAGGCGTCTCGCACCGGGTGGCTTTTGGAATAGTGCGCAAAGAAAATCCCGCCCCGAACCGGATGTCCGGTTTGGGGCGGGAGGAAAGCGTGATTCAGTCCAACGGAACGAGGGTGTACGCCCGGCTGCCCAGACCATGTTGCGCGGCAGCCTCCACCGTGTGGATGCCGTGACGGCTGTCCATCCGCTCGATCAAGGCGGCTTTGCCCGGATCGTCGGCCTGCACCACCGCGTCATAGCAGGCCTGGTCCAGCGCCACCGGGTCGGTGGAGGCGAAGATGCCCAGGTCCGCCATCTCCGGCTCGGCAGGATGGCTGTCACAGTCGCAGTCCACGCTCAGGCGGTTGGCCACATTGATATACACCATGTTGCCCGCGCCCTTATAGGCGATCACCGCCTGGCAGGCGTCGGCCATGGATTCCAGAAAATCGTCCTGCTCCGGCAGATTTTCCCACAGGGTTTCCGGGTCGGTCATCCGGCCGGCGCTGTGGATGTAGGCCTTGCCGCGGGTGGAGGCGATGCCGATGCTGATGTTCTTCAGCGCGCCGCCGAACCCGCCCATCAGATGCCCCTTGAAGTGGGACAGCACCAGCACCGAATCGTAGTCGGCAAAATGCGCGCCGATGATGTCCTTGTCCAGATGGAAACCGTTCTGCACCGGGATCTCCCGTTCCCCGAACTCGTCCATGATATCACAGGGGCCCATGGCCTTGAAACCGTGGTCCTCAATGGCTTTCCAGTGAAGTTTTGGGTCCTGGCGCTGGCCGCCGTAGGCGGTGCAGCACTCAATAATGGTGCCGTTCAGCCGGTGCACCAGGCTGCCGATCAGTTCCGGGTGCAGATAGTTGTGCCCGCCCGGCTCGCCGGTGGAGATCTTCACCCCGACTTTTCCTTTCAGGGAGACCCCCAGTGCGTCAAAGATCCGGTTCAGGCTTTCCGGGGGGATCTCCCGGGTGAAATATACGGTGGATGGCATGATAAAACCCTCCTTTTTCAAACGTATGGCAGTACAATGTTTCTTTGCCTGTAGTATAATCCTGTCACGCGAAAATGTCGAATACCGAATTTCTATGCACAGATATGCTTTTTACGCATGGATCGCCGCGCGAAAACGCCCCCGCCGGGGCGAGGGCGCAAAAGCGGATCACACGGCGTCGGCCTCTTGCAGCCGGGCCAGGGCCAGGGTCCAGAGGCGGGCGAAAAAGTCCTTGCCGGTGGGATAGCGGGAAAAGGTTATATCGCCGCCGGTCTGCCGCAGCAGGTCCAGGGTGCGGGCGCGGCCGAAACGGCTTTCATACAGCCGCAGCAGCCGCAGGTCCTGCCAGGCGTCCTTCAGCACCTCGCCCCGGATGGATTCCCAGGGCGCGCCGTCCGGCCCCGGATAGACGAGAAACGGGTCCCCGGAGGGGAAGGCGCCGTCCGCGTCGGTGACCCGGAACGGGTCGATCTGCCGCACCGAGCGCTGGGCGTTGTAGAAGTTGAACCCCCAGTGCAAAAAGCCCTCGATCCCGTACTGGTAGAGCAGTGCCCCCAGAATGCGGTTGCGGGCGCTGGGCATGGCGATGAACCGGTTGGGCACGTCGATCGCCTGTACAGTGCAGTAGTAGGTCCACAGGCCGGTCACCCCCTGGTCAACGAAGGTCTGCAGCTGGTCGCAGCAGACCACCGGTTTCTCCACGATGCCCTCCCGGTAGACGGCGTAGCTGCTGAGCGCGTCGATCACATGGCAGCCGGCCAGCAGATCGGCCACCGTGGCCTTGGCGGCGGCGTAGGTCTCCTTTTCGTGGTCGTGGGGCTCGTCCGAAATGTGGAACCACACGTGGTCCAGCCCCACCAGCCGGTCCAGTTCCTCCTTGAGGGCGGGAAGAAACTCCCGCAAAAACCGGGTGTACTCGCCGCCCACCGCCGGGGTGTGCCAGCCGAACCGTTTTTCCGGCCCGGCGGGGGTATTCACCCAGATCTTGGGCGCGCACACCGCCCCCCATTGGGTGAAGAGATGGGCCACCTCGATCTCGGTGATCCTATGCTTGCGGCAGAGTTCCACCCAGCGGCGCAGTCGGGTAAAGTCAAAGCGGTACCTCTCGCCGTCCCAGCCGATCTCCACCAGCTGCACGGTGGTGCGCTCACCGCCCTTGGCGGTGTCCAGCGGCGGGGTAAACACCGGGGTCAGCAGCATGTTCACCCCGTGGGCGGCCGCGCTGGCGATGAAGTTGTCCAGGATGCGCCAATGCTCCTCGCTGAACACCGGCACCCGATAATAGTCGGCCAGGCAGTCCGCGTGGAACCACTGGGTGTGATACAGCGCCAGGGGCGGCAGCGCCTGGTCCAGCACCCGCACCGGCACCGTGAAATCCGCCAGCGGCGCGCCGGTGTCGCTGGTCAGTTCCAGGCGGAACTCGCTGTCTCCCGGCGCCAGCCGGGCCGCGTCCAGGGTGACCCACAGGCTGCGCCACTGGGCGGGCATGCCCCGCACCGTCTCATCCGAGCCCAGCGGGACCAGCAGATCCGGCAGCAGGCCGGGGGTGGTGGTCAGGTAGTTGTCGTCCCAGGTGCCGTGGCAGGGATAGCCGCAGGGCACCAGATCCACCCGGCGCAGGGTCACGGCCGGCGCCGCCACACCGGTGCACCGCACCCGGAAAAAGGTGGAACTTTCCCCGAAATCGTCGTTGGCGCAGGTATAGGCCAGCTGGCAGTGCCAGCGCTGGTTGCGCAGCAGGGTCGTCCGTTCCGGCTGCCACAGGGGCGGCGGGCCGGCGGGCAGGACCTTTTCCAGGCTGTCGGTCAGCCGAAAGGTAAAGTCTGTCATAGTTGCTCCTTTGTTTATGCGGGTTAGCGCCAGGTCACCGTGTCCCATTCCACCCACCGGCCCTGGGACGCGTTGTTCTTGGCCGCGTTTACCGTGATTCGGATGGTGTGGGCACCATAGGGCAGTTCGCCGGTGTCGTACCAGACGGCCTGGGTCTGCAGTTCGGGGGCGTAGGTGTCCACAGTGGTCACTACCGTGCCGTCCACCGAGATATCTGCTGTGCCGCACCAGGGCGCTTTCAGGCCCCGCAGCACCGCGTTCGTGCCGGTAAAGGTAAACTCCACGTGGGCCTTCCAGGTACTGCTGGATAGATCATCCCCATGGTAGCAGCCCTCCACCGCCTGGTAGGTCCAGAAAGAAAAGCGGTCCACCCGGGCGTCGTCCTCGTTCCAGACGGCCATGTCCATCTTCGGGTCGTTGCCGGCGCTGTCCAGCAGCTGCACCGCGTCAAACTCGATCCAGCAGTCGGTGGAGCCGGCGCTCTTTTCGCCCAGTACCCGCAGCAGCACCGTATGGGTTCCCGGCGCCAGTTCGCCGGTATCAAAAAGCACTGCCTGGTCCTCCCGTACCGCGCTGTAGGTGTCCACCGTGACCGGCTCGCCGCCGTCCACAGACACCTGCGCCAGGCCGCACCACTCGCCCCGGATGCCCAGGATCCGGGCCTGGGTGCCGGTGAAGGTGAATTCGGAGTACTCCCCGGCGCTCTGCGCCGACATGTCGGTGCCGTTGTAGCTCTTTTCCGAACGCTGCAGGTTCCATCCGCCGCTGCGGGCAATGAAGTCGCTGCTCTCGTCCACCGTCAGCACACGGGTCTCCGCCAGCCCGGGGGTCTGGAAGGTGTGCACCGGGGCGGCGGTCTCGCCGGCAGCGTTCACGGCGGACACGGTCCAATACAACACCGCCGCGTCGGGCAGGTCCTGCGAGGCCTGGTACAGGGGGTTGGGCCCGGTATAGGTGTCCAGGATCGGGTCGGACAGGTCCGGTTGGGCGGAGACCACCAAATGGTAATTCACCGCGCCGGGCACCGCCTGCCAGGCAAAGGTCTGGGCGGTGCTGCCCGCGGCGTTTTCCGCGGGGGCTGTAAGGGTCGGGACGGCGGGAGCGGTATTCGCCGCGTCGGTGGTGAAGTGGTAGACCACCACGCACTCGCCGGGAATGGGATCCCGCAGCACACCGCCCGAAACCGGCACCCCGGCCCCCAGATGGCTCACATAGTCGGGGGTGGTGTCCCAGACGCTATCGCCCCGCAGCACCATGGCGTCGGCCATGCGATACCGTTCGGGCACCTGGAGGGTCAGGGTGGTGGGGTCCCATTTGTTGATGACGATGACCCGAAGATCATCCGCGGCGGTATTCTCGTAGCTGAACACCCGCACGGTGGGAGCGGTGCTGGTGGCGGTGAGGGCGTTGTCCAGCACGTTCTGGTTCAGGATGCGGTGGGCCAGCACGGGCCCGGTAAACCGCTGGGTGTCCCCGGTCAGGTACCAGGCGTCCAGGTCAAACCAGCCGAAAGCGTTGTCCATGCCGTCGTTGGTGATGGAGGCCTTGCTGGGCCAGTGGGAGGGCCAGGTGAGGATCTGGTCGTACTGTTCCCGGTTGACCATGTCCAGCAGCGCGTTGAGCAGCGCCATGCCGCCGCCCAGATCCCGCACATGCCCGGCGGCCCAGTTGTCCTGAATGGGAGTCCAGCCGATGTCGCACTCGCCCAGAATGGCCTCTTTGCCCTCAATGGGGGTGCCGGGGGTCAGGATGTCGTCCCCGTCCTTGTCAAAATACTTGTCCCAGCCATAGAAGGCGTACCGATGGTCGTCGTAGGCGTCGAACGCACCGCCGGAGGCTTCTACCAGGGTGTCGTTCCAGCGGTTCCAGAGAATGTTCTCCGGGGCGCGCTGCAGCACCAGCCGGAAATTTGGATTGGCCTGTTTCACGATCCGCTGGAACTCCGGGTACAGCCCGCCCAGATACCGGGCGTTGTCAATGCCGTCCGCCCCGTGGTTCCAGACCTCGTTGCCCATGTCAAAGTAGCACAGTTCGATTCCCTGATCGGCAATGTACTGCGCCATCGAGGCGGTCAGGTCCTGGATCTGTTCCAGGCTGGCCTCGCCGCCGAAGGCGTCCAGCGATTCCAGAGGGATCATCACAAAGGGCACGATCGACTGGCGCTTGCAGAAGTCGATAAACTCCCGCAGGCCGAAGGTGCCGGCGGCGTCGTGGGTGTTGAGCCCGCCCCAGTAGCGGGCGGGGGAGAGGGGTTGCTCGGTCTCCCAGTTGAAGGCCCAGGCGTCGTAGCCCCAGCGCATCATACTGAGGGAACCGGCCGCGAAGGTCTGTTCCATCCAGTTGCCGTCGGCAGCCCACATCTCGTCGCTGGTGATGGACATCTCGATGTTGACCCCGACCCGGCGGGCGCCGCCCAGCGGACGGGCGCTGGCGCCGTCCACCGTGACGGTGACCTCCGAGGGGCCCAGCGCCTGAACGGGCGCGGCGAAGGGAAGAACGGCTGTGGCGAACAGGGCGGCCAGCAGTCCGCTGAGGATTCTGCGTGGTTTCATAGGCTCTCCTTTTCCGGACGGTGAGAAAAAGGGCGGAACCCCCACCCCAAACGGGGGAAGTTCCGCCCAGCGTATGGACTACAGGATCATTCGGCGGAATGGCTCTCGTTGAATGTAAGCACCTGGGTCTTGAAGGCCTCCTGCAGCGTTTCGACGCCGGCTGCCTTCAGTTTTTCCTGCAGCTTCTGGATATCGCCTTCCGGGTCGTCGGTAAAGCCCAGTTGCAGCAGCTTGTAGTCGGAGTTGTAGATCTCGCTGACCGCGGCCACCTCGTTCTTGACTTCGGAATCGTCAAACACGAAGGTCAGGTACCGGCCGCTGCGAGCGGTGGTCTTCCAGTTCTCCACCAGTTCGTCCTGGTTGGGGATGCCGCCTTCCACGGTGCGCCAGGTGGCGTCGTTGCGCACGCCCCAGTTGCAGTTGCTGTCGTAGGCGTAGTTGCTGCTCTGCGGCAGAGACTTCAGACCGTGATCGCCCACCGCTTCCCAGTGCACGCCCTCGATGCCGTAGCAGAACAGGTCGTTGCAGGTCTGGTCATTGCGCAGATAATCCAGCGCCATCAAAGCGCGCTCGGGGTTCTTGGATTTGGAGAAGATGCTCATGCCATTGGCCAGGTAGGACTGGATGGTGGCGGGGGCGCCGTTCATGGCGTCAAACACCCGCACGTCCCACTCGGGATGCTCGGCCTGCAGGGTCGCGTACAGGCTCTTGGCGGTGTTGATGTTCATCACGGCCAGGGCGGACTTGCCGGCCTGGAAGCTCTCGGTGTTGTTCTGGGTGTTGACCACCGCGTTCTTGCTCCAGAACCCACGGTCCTTCCAGTCCTTCACGTGGTTCAGCACGTTCAGGAAGATGTCGGTGTCCAGGGTGCTCATCACGTTGGCTTCGGGGTCGTTCTCGCCCACACAGGTGATCAGGTTGGCGGGGGGCAGCACGGCGTACCGGTCGTCGCCCTTGGCGTTGGATTCCACGTTCCACATCAGGTCGAACACGAACTGACGGTCGTAGTCGGAGCCCACGTCCAGCGGGATCATGGAGGGCTCGTTGTCCACGATGGCCTGCATGTAGGCCTCGGCGTCCTCAAAGGTGTCCAGAGACTCGATGCCGTATTTGTCCATCAGATCGCCCCGGGCCATCCAGACGTAGGCGGTGAGCTCCTGGTAGTTCATGGGCAGCATGTAGACCTTGCCGTCCACCTTGGCCTGCTCCCAGGCCTCGGGATACATGCTCTCGGCGGTCATGGGGGCGTAAGTCTCCAGCGCCTCCTGGGTGATCTCCCAGAAGCCCTGCTTGGTGGCCTGGGCGTTGTAGAAGCACCAGTCGGCCGTGAAGATGATATCCCAATCCTCGCCGGAGGCGAAGATCAGCGGGTATTTCTGTTCATACTCGCTCCAGCTCATGAACTTCACGTCGATGGTGGCGTTGAT